>JAUILM010000912.1 GCA_030432855.1 Bacteroidia bacterium | reverse complement strand
CAGGCGATGTGTTCATTGAAACCAATAATGACATTCGGAATACCCGGAAAGGAAACTCCGTAGCTATTCACATCCCCGGATACCAGGTGCAGTTCGTACCAAACAGACGGCAGTGACAGGGATAGGTGAGGGTCATTGCAGAGAATAGCTGCACCATCACTTGTCATATTTGGTCCTACCGCCCAATTGTTACTACCTACATATGGGGGTGCATCATTTACCTGGATTGCTCCGATGGCTCCGTTCAGTTGCTGAGGTTCTTCCACGAGCTTGACATCCTTAAATGGCCATTCTACGGATTTTGGAATAATGGGGGATTGTAAGGGGTTCCATTCAGGAAACAAGTATTCATACTGAGTCTCACCCAGGAGCTGCTGAGTATTTGTATTTGCAATGTCTTCATTTCTTCCGCACAGCGAGAGGTTCATGGACATCATGACCAGGGCAGTTTTTAGCACTGACCAGGATTCTGGTTCATAATTGAGTAGTTTGAATTCCAGTGGCCAGTCTTTTCTTTTCAGAGAGTTTACATAAGCATTGACACCCTCCGTATATGCCCGCAGATCTTCATAGTCAGGGCACTTTTTCCATTCTGTAGCAAATTTTTGAGCCGTCCACAGCATACCCATCTTTCGCATCCGGATATCATTGGCCAACAATCGTTCGCCAAGGATCTCTGCCAGTCTGCCACTTGCCTGACGACTGACTATATCCATCTGCCAAAGTCTATGGCGTGCATGGGTATAGCCCGTGGCAAAATGCATGTCCCTGGTGCTTTCAGTAAAAATATGCGGTACAAGGCGATCATCATACCATATCTCAGTAGGTGAGGACAGAGAACTTTCCTTGATATCTATTTGCTCGGTCATGTGACGATTCTCGGCATTTTGCCAAAAACCATCAAAAGGATTTAGAAAGCCACCAATGGGAGGAATGCTGTTGCCTCCGATCATCAGTGCCGTGTTCAGAAAGTACAGATATAGGCCCAGTAAGGCCGCAGGTATGAATGTGCGGATAAATTTTTGCATCACTTAGCCAATATAGCGAATCTCACCAACGTGTGCCTACTCGATTAAGATGGAAGGATTGGCAGCAATACGGAATTCCCAGGGCTCCAGTGATAAGGTTTTTCCTTCGTTGATGATCAGGTCATCACCAGTAAATAAATCAGATACTATGCGTACCGATTTAGTAAAAGTGACCTGGGCCGATTGATTGGTACAATTGACGACTAACACCACGGTTTGACCGTCCAGCTCTCGTTCCATAGCAAAGACAGTATCGGAATCTGCAATGACCTCCAGGGGACTGCCATGCTTGCCATTCCACAGTGCACGGTTGTAATCTTTGAGTTGGATAAGGCCAAGAAGTAGCCGGTTTATTTCTTCATCCACCTCCCAATTGATAGGGTCATCGGCTGAGGCGCCAGGCATCCGGGCTTCCTGACCGTTGTATATCAGCGGAATCCCATCCATAAGAAAGGTAAGGGCTGTCAGTGCTTTGTAGGAGGGACCAAATGTCTCGGCTGGATTTTCTCCTGAGGCCTGCAATTGTGCATTTGTCAGAAAGTTGGCGTGGGTGTAGCCAGCGGGATGATTGCTTCGATCCTCTTCTATGTAGCTGACCAGATCACGTGCGTTGGCTTTACCGGCTGCGATCTCCTTGAGTAGCGCGTGGAGATCCCAGGCATAATCGGTCTGAAAGCACTGTTCAAGATGGGGTATGTGTCCGGACGTGGAGGTAAGCATGTATACGGGCTTGATACTTTCGAGACCGGTACGCACATCACCCCAGAAATCATCCGGCACAAAATCTGCCTGAACACAATGGAAACCATCTATTTCCGCCGCCCTAAGCCAGTATTTCATCGATTCAATGATCGTGTTGCGTAGGGGTTCAACACTGAAATCCAGTGCGGCCGCATAATGGATGTCGGTTGGATTCCCTTCTCCATCTACCACATGTGTGATGGTATCAGCTTTCTTCAGATACCACTCCGGGTGTGACTGAACCCACGGGTGATCCCAGGCCGTTTGATTGGCAACCCAATCGAGGACCACATAGATTTGATTTCGTTTCAATTCTATGATAAGACTCTTGAAATCTTCAAAGGAGCCCAACTCAGGATCGATCTTGGTGAAATCTGCAACAGCATAAGGGTGCCCTCCGTCTGTCTCTCGCTTATCCAGGCCCACCGGGTATACGGGTAGAAAATTTACTACATTGATGCCCAGTGCTTTGAGTCTCGGTATGTGTTCTCTGAAGGCATTGAAGGTTCCTTCTTCGGTATAGCGTCTGATGTCAACCTGATAAATACTGGCATTTCGTACCCAAAGAGGATAGTTCA
>JAUILM010000911.1 GCA_030432855.1 Bacteroidia bacterium | reverse complement strand
TACCATTTTCAGATTATGTCGATTATCAACAGCTGGAAGTCGGATGGAAACAAGATATCCCCAATGGTATTCGAGGAACGCTGGCCCTAAATATCCAGGCTGGTACGTTTTTAAATCATGACAATATCCCCTTTCCGGAATTCAAACATTTTAAAGGCAACCAAACTTTTCTGACACCTTTTGACAATAATTCCTCATATCGCCTACTCCCCTACTACGCCTTCAGTACCAGTGAAAGCTACCTTTCAGTTTTCGCCAACTATCAATTTCGAAAATTCCTGTTTTCTCAAATCCCGGAAGTACGTCTGACCGGCATCAAAGAATCTCTCTTTGTGAATTGGCTGGAGACTCCTTCCTCTGAGCATTACTTCGAAATCGGTTATTCGCTAAACTATATATTCCGCGTCTTGCGCATTGAATTTGTTACATCAATTAGAGATTGGGGATATCAGGATTTTGGGATCCGTGTGGGTGTCGCTGATTTTGATCAGTTGTTTTAAATAGTGGAAATTAAGTAGGCGAAAAATTGATACAAGTAATTCCCCGGAAATAAACCAATACCCACTTCATTTGAAAAATATATTTGCATCAGGCATTCTTCAGGATAAAGAGGAAAAAAAAGTGTATCGATGGCAGGTTTCGATCACAGTACTCATTCTCTTTATGGTGGGTTCCTTACTAAACATACCATTTAGTCGGGAGCTCAAGAGACTACAAATAGAAGCAGGCAACACAGCCATTAAGTTAAATACATCCATATTAACTGATTTGTGGACTATCGGCATTAGTAGCCTGCTATTAGGTGCTGTACTCGTCTTTGTCGGGGTGTGGGTAACCTCAAAGGCCAATCTGGGAGCTCCACTCATTGCCAGATTATTTTCTCAGAAGCCGGCAAATAAAATCATTAGTAATGAGGCCATCCTGTCCAGCATTTTGCTTTCTGCATTGGTAGCTCTGGTGCTCCTGGGTTTGTTTGAACTTCAAAAAGAATTTTATCCCGTTTCCCACAAACTTGCCCGTCCTTCGAAACCCTTTTATGCGCTGGTATCATTTTCTGCCGGTATTACAGAAGAGATCATGTTTCGATTAGGGCTTATGTCGCTCATCATCGCAGCGCTGCAATCTATAAAGCAGGTCCAAAACCCATCGAATTCAATGGTCTGGACCGGCATCTTGATTGCCGGACTTTTCTTTGGTCTAATCCACCTCCCCCTCTCAAAGAATTTTGTGGAGCTCACTCCTTTTACGGTAGGTGTCACCATGGTGGGAAACCTTATCACCGGCACCACCTTCGGATGGATCTACTGGAAACGAGGACTACTGGTGGCCATCCTTTCCCATGTGATGTTTGATCTCATTTTTCATGTGGTAGGAAGTCCGTATGGGTGATAAGCAGTTCGAAGAGAAAGGCGCTGTGGTCACTGGCGACTGACTGGTTGGTTGAACATATTTATTGCATTATTGATCCTCTCTCGTTCTACAAATTACACTTTCACTCAAGAATACTGGGGTTACATTTTTATCAACTAATAAGCCTACCCTGGAATATTTGATTTCATCAGTCTACCCCACGGCTTCACACTCATTGCATGCAAAGCAGTAGTCAGCCCTCTTAATGAACTACCCATCATTCCTCAGGAGAAGCATGCAGCAATTCCAATCCCACAGAAGAACGAGGTTTAAATCCCGTCCATTCTCCATCGTTAGAATTCGCAGGAATATCCAGGTATTTTCCAAGATTTTCATTTTTCAGATGAATGCCCAAAAAGGCAGTGACGAAGTGTTGGTTGATATTATTTATTCTTTCTTCACTCCAGACCGGCTCCGCATAGCGATAGTATTCATCAAAATGAAGACCTGGCTCTAGTGATTCTGCCGGTGGTGGATTTGGTGCCACATTATGACGGGCATTTTGATAAGTTAACAGGTACCGCTCGGAGTTTATCGCACCCTTGTAGATGGCTTTTATACCCTTTTCGTATCCTGAAATATCATCCTGACTACCGGCCACAAAAAATGTCGGGACTTTCAGACCTTTCAATCCCTCTGCATCCCATACGCCGCGTTCCATGCCCCAGGGAGCAAAGGCAACAACGGCCTTTATTCGATCATCGTAGGAAGCTATATAATCAGCGTGACCGGCTGTAAGTACATCGAGGGCTTTACTGCCTCCCGTAAAGTTCGAGAATAAAGCGGCGGCCGTCTGGCTGTATCCTGCCCCCGCTGCATTCAATGCTCCATATCCTCCCATGGAATATCCAATCAATGCAGTGCTTTGAGCATCAACAATTTCTGATAGAAAACTTCCACTGCCTGTTTTTCCCAACGCCTCCATCTGGTCCAAAACAAAC
>JAUILM010000910.1 GCA_030432855.1 Bacteroidia bacterium | reverse complement strand
GACCCGCTGTCACTAAATCTTTGAAAATTAGACTGCAAACTGATTTCTGTGCCAGTCTTGCTGATCACCTGATTTACATTTAATCGAACGCTGGAATTGTCGTATCGTATGGATTGGAATGAAATAGTACCATCCGACTGAATCACGGGGTTTGAACTACGAGTAAAGTTAGGAAGTGTACCCGACAGGGTCAGCTGTGGTAGAAGGCCTGCCTCGAAAATGCCAAAATTGTGCTCGGCAATCATACGATCAGCCTCTGCACCTCTGGCTGAGATATTGTCCTCAATTGCCAGATCTACTATCATCTTTAATTCAATCGTATCCGGTAGTTGTGCCCGGGATATACCAATCGTAATGATTGAAATGATTGAATACACTATGACTTTACTTATCACATCCATGGGGCCTATTTTAAAAACTTAACCTTAGACGCTTTATCAAACTGACTCATGTCTGAGATCACGACCTCATCGCCCTCCCGTAGTCTTTCATCCAGCACCTCTATAAACTCACTATTTACCAGTCCCACCATGACTCGCTTTTTTACAGCATATTCTCCATCCACCACAAATACATCCATCTGCTTACTCCCCTTGTAAGCTGGTCCATTGTTCAGCAGCAGGGCATTGTCCTTTGTGGAAGTGATGAGCTGAATTTCGACGTTCATATTGGGTCTTAATTCGAGCGATGGTTGCTCTTCGAATTCCACTACAAATTCAATCGTATTATTAGTTACCTCAGGTAATACGGATGTTATGACTCCCGAAGATCGATGGTCATTGATCTCGATTCGCACTGGCTGGCCGACATGGATGCGATCAGCATGTCGATCCGCTATCTGACCCCGAATCTGAAAATGTGAAAGGTCGGCAATACGTACGAGGGGACTTCCTTCCTGTACCTGCTCCCCGATGTTGGCATTGATCCAGGTGACAATCCCATCGGTCTGCGATCGAACCAGTGATTGGTTAAGTTGCCTTCTTAGTTTTGTGAGATCTTTTTGTTTGATGCTATATTCCAATTGAAGATTCTCCTGATCCCTGTCAAAGATTTTTTTACTAAACAGTAGATCATTTTCCAGTTTCTTCTTCTCCAGAACCTTTACATCCAGATCTAATGCAGCTTTTTGAACTTCTTCTTCAGTAGCACCACCGACTTCTTCTAGCCTTTTCAGGTCTTCAAATCCAGCACGCATAGACTTAATATTCAACGCCAGGATGTCATTGTCATACTGTAGTTCTGATACTCGCTTTTCATGCTCCACGGCAGACTTTCCTACATTGTTTCTACGCAGCGCCAACTCATCCTCAAGACCCTCTACCTGCAACTGTATTAAGGCCTGATCGAGTCGCATAATACTTTCTCCAACACTCACTTTATCTCCAGGACGGAGGTAGGTCTCACTTATTTGGGATGCAATGGAAGCGTTTATCTGTATTTCGGAAGCTGCCTCTGTATAGCCTGAAGCAGTGACTGTGTTTTCGATGGAACCCCGCATCAATGTAGCGACGACCACATCATCTGCATGAATGCCCGGGCGTATGATCTTTCTCAGAAAGAAAATGCCAACAGCTAGCACTAGCAAAAAAAGGAATGTCCAAAGATATCTTCCGGAGTTCTCCTTTCTTTGTTCAAGCTTTGTAAGTTCTCTATCCATTGTTTATGGCTTTACACACTAACAAGCAGCGGATGTGCCAAAAACAATAGAACTCACAATCAAATAGTTACATATATAAACATATTATATATTGTCCGATATCGGACTGGATTGTTTGATTTTGGGAAACCAGTACTGAAGATTTAATTCCTGACCAAATGCGCGAATACGCATTCTTTCAAGGGGTCCTTACTCACTTCTCAATGATTTTACTGGATTTTCAAAAGCAGCTCGAACACTTTGAGCACCTACAGTAATTAGTGAAATCAGCAGAATGATAAACGCTGAAATAATGAAGATACCCCATCCAATGTCCACATGGAAAGCAAAGTCTTTTAGCCATCCATCCATAAAATAGTAAGCAATGGGAATGGCGATAATCAGTGATATGATCACTAGTTTGAGAAAATCCCGTATAATCAACGAAACCAGCTCTGTTACGGATGCCCCAAGTACTTTATGGATACTTAGGTCTTTTCTCTTCCGCTCAATCACAAAGGTGACCAACGCAAATAAACCAAGGCATGAGATAAAAATGGCCAACCCACTAAAAATGCTGAACACCTTGGCAAACCGTTGATCACTTTCATACTGTTTGTTGAAGTGATCGTCCAGGAAAAAGTATTCGAAAGGATCCGAACCGAATACACCACTCCAAACAGATTCTATAGATGCCAGTGTACTTTCCAGTCCTT
>JAUILM010000909.1 GCA_030432855.1 Bacteroidia bacterium | reverse complement strand
AACTGCTCATCCGCAGATATACCCTTTTTTAAGTACCGTATCATAATATTTCATCAATATTCATTATCGGACCTGGACACAAATAGAAGTACCAATGAGAAAAACAACTAAAAGTCCAAGTCCAAATAATGTTCCGCACCCGCAATCGAAAGAAGAACTAAAATCTATCTTTCGGTACAAAACTAGAACATAGTGACCAAAATCATGATTCACTAAACTGCCAAAGGCATTCGAAATCAATCATCAAATGCGTTATCCGGTCAAATAATCACTTGGCGTCATGCCGGTTTCATTCTTAAAAAAACGAGAAAAGTTACTAGGTGAGCTTTTACAAAGACTATATGCTATTTGAGAAATAGTAAGATTGGAATACTTAAGTAGGGACTTGGCTTCTAAAATGAGCATCTCATTAAGAAGAGATTGCGCAGTCTTGTTCAATGTTCTTTTCACACATTTATTCAGGTGATTGGGAGTAATGTGTAAAAGTTTTGCAAAGTCTTTCACCGTACGATACGAATAGATGTGCTGGGTCAATACGTTCTTAAATTGCTGAGTGATCATGGCTGCTGAATCATAGGATTCATTTTCAGGTGCTGCCACATATCGACTAACCTCCGAAAACAAGGCCATCATATACCAGACTACCAGGTCATACTCCTTCTCCATATCGTCGTGATATAGATCCAGCAATCGGTCAAAGATATTGATGATAGGTGTCAGACGATTGCCCGGTACTGCCACCACAGGGCTAGTGTTGAATTGGAGAAAAGAAAATGATCGCAGCATTTGAGGCCCATCGGCAAAAATATCGGAAGAAAAATGCATAAAAAACCCCCTGGCACCCTGACTGAGGCTTTCATGCGATGTAATCTGGAAAGCAGGTAGAAAAAAAAATTCATTCTCTTTAAAGCGATACTTGTTCAGACCTTTGTATCGCACGCTTTCTCCAGCCGTCAAGAACAGAAGATCGTAAACGGTTTTTCGGTGAGGTGGAATAGGAAAGCTCAACTTCCCAATCGCATCTTCCAGTCGATTGATATGGAACAGGTGGTGCTGCTTTGAAAATCTCCAATCTATATTCCCAAAGTGAAATTTATCCAAATTGGGAACTTCCAGAGTCGGTACCTGCTTCGACTTTGCCATACCCTAATATACGAATGTCCCTTGGCCCTGCTTTACCGTGAACTTGAAAATATTAGCTATACACCTAAAAGGTGCGAAAGCACACTATCTAAGAGACCCAGCGTTACGCAAACTACAGGTGCAGAGCTGTTACGGTACCACGTTCACTATGACTCGCTGATATCTTGTAAGCGCAGGTGTTCCGTCATCAGTGACCGCCAGTATAAAATGCATAGTTTTCACCGCATCCACATTGGGGGCGCTGAAAGTTGCTTCCTGCTGATCCACCCCCTCCAGTTTTAGATTAGAGGCATTTAAGGTGCCTACCTCTTTGTAGTGCAACCATTCATAAGTTAAATCGTCACCATCAGGATCCGAAGATCCTTCAGCTCGAAGTGCTACTTTTTCACCGGACTTTACGGTGATTTCATTAGGATGCCCCAACTTAGCTATTGGAGGATGATTTGCGCCAGCATAATCAGGGGTATTACTCCAGTCAATTCTGGCAGCAAAGTCATGTTGATAGGCTTCGCGCCATCTCCAGATCGTTGCATGGTTGCTAGTATGAAATTGGTTAGTGATATCACTCCAGACTTCATCCTCGGTATTGGTCCAGATGGGTCTTGTTTCTGGTTCATACATATACTTCCTGTACGGTGGAATATATAATTCATATCTCCCACCCCAGCTTCCATAATCCGGTCTCTCAGGATTATTTAATCCATTCTTCACCAGCCCCAGAAACGAAGGAGTATCTCCTTCCATTAGATATTCTGTGTGAGGATGTTCGGCACCCAGGGGGCCATGATTTTTGCGAATATGTTCATCCAGCCAGGGATTGTCGACAATGGTGAAGTCAGGCCCAGTAAATCTACCATGGAATTTATCGCCCGAAATGCCAGACCAGGTCGCGTAGTGATACTGACCACCCCCATTTTCCTCATAACCGGGACTTACAACATAAAAAATACCGGGAAAATTTTTTCTAATCCAGGGACCACTATCATCCTGGTCAGAAATCGTATACACTCTTATTTTTTCTGTAATGGCATCCAGTTCTGACTTTGTCACGGTTCGTTGCAGCTTCCACAATGCCTGGGCCAGGACATTGGCACCTCCCCATGCCTGCACGTAAATGGGTCTGGGATCTTCTTTTTTTAGACTCTGAATTAACCATTCGGATCCTTCAGAATCGTGACCCTCTCCTACTCCTTCCATACCAAAGAGAGGG
>JAUILM010000075.1 GCA_030432855.1 Bacteroidia bacterium | reverse complement strand
TGCAGGAAAAACATGGAAGCCGTCAGGTCTTGCCGATTCGAGGCATATTAGCCGAATCCGGGTTCATCCTAATAATCCGGAAATTGCCTATGCTGCCGTCATGGGGGATCTCTATCAATCAACAGACTTACGAGGTATCTACATGACGCAAGATGGAGGCGAAAGCTGGAATCAAATACTTTTTGCCAATGCAGACGCTGGCGCAGTAGATTTGTGTTTTGACCCCACTAACCCTCGCATTCTGTATGCAAGTACCTGGAAAATCAGACGTACTCCCTATTCGCTATCCAGTGGAGGAGCAGGATCGGCTCTTTGGAAAAGCACAGACAGCGGAAAAACGTGGTCCGAGATTAGTAAAAACGAGGGATTCCCCACCGATACGTTGGGTATCATCGGTGTCACCGTATCCCCGCAGGATCCTGAACGAGTTTGGGCTATCGTTGAGTCAAAAACCGGAGGTGTCTTTCGATCCGATGACGGAGGCGATACCTGGAATAAACTGAATGAATCGCGTGCGCTTAGACAAAGAGCCTGGTACTATACACGGATTTATGCTGACAGCGAAGATGCAAACACCGTCTATGTGCTCAATGTACGATACCACAAATCTACCGATGGTGGAAAGACATTTACGGCTGCGGCAGCCCCTCACGGAGATCATCATGATCTTTGGATCGACCCTGACGACAATCAACGAATGATCATGGGAGATGACGGAGGAGCTCAGATTTCGGAAAACGGTGGAGCCACCTGGTCGACATACTACAATCAACCCACAGCACAGTTTTACCGGCTGGCTACTGACAATCACTTTCCCTTTAGAATATACGCAGCACAGCAAGACAACTCCACAGTGCGAATATCCCACAGGAGCAGTGGTGGATCTATCGGGGAGGACGACTGGCAATCCACGGCCGGATGTGAGTGTGGTCATATTGCAGTCTACCCCAACGATGATGACATTGTATTCGGAGGATGCTATGACGGGCTACTTGAACGCTTTAATCATCGCATCGATCAGGGCAGAGCCGTCAACATATGGCCAGATAATCCCATGGGGCATGGTGTGGAAGGCATGCGGTATCGGTTTCAGTGGAATTTTCCCTTACTCTTTTCGCCACATGACGCAGAAAAGCTCTATGCAGCGTCTAACCAACTACATGTTTCCACTGATCAGGGACAAACATGGACGACGATTAGTCCCGACCTTACTCGCAATGACACCTCCAAAATGGGACCTTCCGGAGGGCCTATCACCAAGGACAATACCAGTGTAGAGTACTATTGTACCATCTTCGCAGTAGCAGAATCTCCCCGCGTTAAGGATCTGCTATGGGTGGGTTCGGATGATGGACTGGTACATATCAGCCGTGATGGTGGTGATAGCTGGCAAGATGTCACACCACCCGATATGCCTGAGTGGATTATGATCAATAGCATCGAGCCAGACCCGCACCGCGATGGGGGCTGCTATGTAGCTGCTACTATGTATAAATCAGGTGATTTCCAACCCTATCTGTACCATACTTCAGATTTTGGAAGTTCATGGCGCAAGATCACTACCGGCATCGATGATGAGCATTTTACACGAGTCATTCGTGCTGACTCAGAACAGGAGGGAATACTTTATTGTGGCACGGAGAGTGGTATGTACATCTCATATGATGATGGCAATTCCTGGAATGACTTTCAGCTAAACCTGCCTATTGTGCCGATCACTGATTTGCACCTTAAGAATGGTCACCTAATTGTTGGCACCCAGGGCCGGGGTATTTGGCTAATCGATGATCTCAATCCCATATATGCCCTGGAGAGTATGAAAGGTAATCCGGTAGTTCTATGTCCACCTAAGGATGTCTATCGGATGTCAGGAAGTCAAAGATCCCCTTCTCTCACCGCAGGCACCAACCACCCGGGAGGCGTGATGACCTACTTCTACATTGATTCGCTGATGGACACCAGTCAAGTATCACTTACCTATCTGGATGCACAAGGCGATACCATCAAGGTTTATTCAAGCACGGATGATGAATCCAAGTTGGAAGTGAAGCAAGGGGCTAATCTTTTCACCTGGAATATGTTGTACCCTGATGCTGAAAAATTTGATGAAATGATACTTTGGTGGAGCAGTCTCAGTGGTCCGGCAGCACTACCCGGTGAGTATGAGGTCGTCCTCAATGTGGATGGCAGCATTCATAAGCAGCCATTCCGTATTCTTGCCGACCCGAGGTCAGAAAGTAGTGCCCAGGAACTCAAAGATCAGTTTGATTTCATCACGGAAGTCAATGAAACCGTTTCGGCGGCTCACCTGGCTATCAAAGACATCAGAACGCTTAGGGGACGATTGAAAGAGATCGCACCAGACCTGCCTGATAGCGATGAGGGCAAAGAACTTTCATCACTAATCGACACTACGTTACAGCAAATTCAACAAGTGGAAGAAACTCTCTATCAAACAAAAAACGAGAGTGCACAGGACCCATTAAACTTTCCCATACGACTCACTAATAAACTGGCGCATCTAAACGCTCTCACCAGAACGGGAGACTATGCACCCACCGCACAGTCAGTCGCAGTGAAAGAGGAACTTAGCTCAGCCATCGAAAAAGAACTGGAAAAATGGAAGCTCATTCAGGAAAAGGCTGTGCCACAGATTAATACTCAATACCGCACCCTTCAATTGGACATCATCGACCTAAAGACATCAACCAATGGCAAATAAAGGAACTGTAAAAATAGGAATCATCAACGTGTCTGATCGGGCCAGTAAAGGGATCTATGAAGACATTCCGGGAAAAGCCATTCTGGCTACTTTGAAGGAATATCTGATCACCTCGTTTGAGCCGGTGTATCGGGTGATTCCGGATGAAGAAGATCAGATCGCTGAGACAATGATTCATATGGCAGATCAGGAAGGTTGCTGCCTGGTAGTCACTTCTGGAGGAACGGGTCCAGCTGTTCGGGATGTAACACCTGAAGCCACCGAGGCGGTATGTGAGAAGATGGTGCCTGGCTTTGGTGAGCTCATGCGGGCTGAAAGTCTGAAGTATGTGCCTACCGCCATCCTAAGTCGACAGACTGCAGGAATCCGGGGACGAACTTTAATTGTGAATCTTCCCGGAAAGCCTAAGGCAATCCGTGAATGTCTTGATGCTGTTTTTCCAGCGATTCCATATTGCATCGATCTTATCGAGGGACCTTACCTCGAAACAGATCCTAAAGTGATGCCGGTCTTCAGACCGCGCAAATGACGTCTAATCCAGTAGTTTAAAACTGTCAAAGTAGTAGTCAATGAGATCACTTAGGGCGTGATCCGAATCAACTGCCACCTGAAGACTGTAGAATGCATTGTCTACCAAATAAGCTTTCGATTTCATTACGGTTTGATCATCATTAAAATGGATCCGCCACAATCTTCCTGGATACTCCTGCCGATACCGGATATCATCCTTGAAGATTACATCCCCGGCGACACTATGAGCTGACTGAGCAATCGTGGCTGCAAAAAAATCATCAATGGCTGCCACTGAATCACGAGGGAAGATAGGCTCCGACAGCTTGTAGAAACTAGCTACAAAAATGAAGTTGCCCATGGAATCATCCTTCATCTCAAGATAGTAAGAGTGATAATCTACGCTTCCAAGATCTGTCTCGATAGGTTGGATCGTATGCTCCATGGCACCAGGGGCATAGATTTGAAATCCCCCTTCCACGCTGGTGAGAAGCTGCCATTCGGGGAGTGGATTTAACAGGATGGCGAGAATTACTACAATCGAACTCATAAACCGCTAAACGATATTTGTATTGGAATTGTTTCTTTTACGTCCAAAACTCATCTCCAGAGCAAATAGGGAAAATGTAGTCCAAATAAAAGATAAGCCCCTATATTTGCCCACCAGAAAATCAGATAATAGAAAACAACTAAGATGAAATACGATATCATAATTATTGGCAGTGGTCCAGGTGGATATGTTGCAGGAATTAGAGCGGCTCAGCTCGGTAAGAAAGTGGCAATTGTGGAGCGTGATGCTTTAGGTGGCATCTGTTTAAACTGGGGATGTATCCCGACGAAAGCACTATTGAAAAGCGCTCAGGTTTTTGAATACATCAATCACGCCGAAGACTATGGTATTGAAGTAGGAAAATCAAAGGTGAAATTCGATTCAATTATTGGCCGGAGCCGGGATGTGGCTAACGGTATGAGCAAGGGTATCGAATTTCTTATGAGAAAAAATAAGATTGACGTTGTAAAGGGAACCGGTAAACTCGTGCCTGGCAAAAAAGTACAGGTGACCGATGCCGACGGTAAGCAACAGGTGCTGGAGGCATCTCATATCATCATCGCTACGGGTGCAAGGGCAAAAGAACTTCCCAATTTGCCGATTGATGGCGAGAAAATCATAGGGTATCGTCAGGCGATGAATCTTGAAAAACAACCCAAGAAAATGGTAGTGGTAGGTGCTGGTGCTATTGGCGCAGAATTTGCGTACTTCTATCATACGATTGGTACCGAAGTGACTATCGTTGAGTTCCTGGAGCAGGGTATGTTGCCCAGAGAAGACAAGGATGTGTCAAAAGAGCTTGGAAAGATATTCAAGAAATCGGGTATCAATGTCAAAGGTAATACCAGTGTAGAAAAGGTAGATACCTCAGGAAAAACACTCAAGGTAACGATGAAAGATCGCAAGTCTGGCAAGGAAGAAGTAATGGAATGTGATGTAGTCCTGTCTGCGGCCGGTGTATCTGCCAACATTGAAGATATTGGGTTGGATGTAGTGGGTGTAAAGACGGAAAAAGGTACGATCACCGTGGATGAATTCTACCGGACAAATGTTGATGGCATATATGCAATTGGTGATGTGATACCAGGTCCCGCACTTGCGCATGTCGCCAGTGCAGAAGGAATCGTCTGTGTAGAGGCCATCGCCGGCCATGACCCACAACCGATCGATTATAATAATATCCCATCATGTACCTATTGCAGTCCTGAAGTTGCTTCCGTAGGATACACAGAGGAAGCTGCTAAAGAAGCTGGATATGAGCTAAAGGTGGGGAAATTCCCCTTCCAGGTATCCGGCAAGGCCAAAGCATCAGGTCATACAACAGGTTTTGTGAAAGTAATCTATGATGCCAAATATGGCGAGTGGCTGGGGGCACATTTTATAGGGGCCAATGTCACCGAGATGATTGCAGAAGTAGTGGCTGCCAGAAAACTTGAAACCACCGGTCATGAAATTATTAAGACCGTACATCCGCATCCCACTATGAGCGAGGCGGTCATGGAAGCTACGGCAGCAGCATATGATGAAGTAATTCACTTATAGTGACATGCCCATGCTCCTACTCTCTTAGAGGGCCGGAATTCATAGAATTGTCATATTATGTTAAACTTATATATAAAAAAGAAACTTATAAGTGTTTATTTATATTGATCCAAAAAATCGCTTACTTTTGTAGCAACTTTAGACCAGGGAATTGGCAAGAAATCAGCTAAAAAGCAGTGTTTCCCAAGAACTCAGGGCCTATGAACATAAACCGATACACAACAACCACATATCTGACTCTTTTGGTCTCTCTCTCGTTGAGTGCGCAGGTGAGATCTTACGACGGCTATGGAAACAACCCAAATAATCCGGAGTTTGGTAGCTCAGGAAGTGAAATCAGATACATCGCTCCCCGGCAGTATGCTGATGGTATCGGTATGCCTAATGGTGCAGACCGACCCAATCCAAGATCGATCAGTAATGAATTGTTTGCTCAGTCAGAATTAATATATGATGAGCATTCCCTGACCGATTACATCTGGGTTTTCGGTCAGTTCCTGGATCATGATATTACCCTCATTCGGGATGCAGAGCATGAGCCGGCTTTCATTAATGTACCCGCTTGTGATCCTGTATTTGACCCGACCTGTTCAGGCGCTTCCCTGATTATGATGTCCAGATCTCGCGCCATGGAAGGTACCGGATCAAGTATCAGCAATCCCCGTAGTTTTGAAAACGAAATAACAGCCTTCATCGATGGTTCTGGGGTGTATGGCTCCACGGAGGAGCGTGCCCTCTGGCTCAGGTCCTTCCAAGATGGCAAGCTGAAAGTCTCTACCGGAAATCTCCTGCCCTTCAATACTGTGACGGGAGAATTGAATGGTGCTACCGATTCGAATGCACCTGAAATGGACGTTAACGATCCTACTGATAAGAGGTGGTTTGTCGCAGGTGACGTCAGAGCGAATGAAAATGTGATGCTAACAGCGATGCATACACTCTTTGTGCGCGAGCATAATCGAATGTGTGACGAAATTAAACAAGAATTTCCAGGATGGACTGATGAGCAGATCTATCAACGTGCCCGTAAGATGATCAGCGGTATGATTCAATCCATCACCTATAATGAGTGGCTTCCGGCAATGGGCGTAACATTGGATCCATACAGTGGATTTCGGGATGATATCAATCCAGGTGTGACCAATGTGTTCTCTGCTGCAGCATTCCGATTCGGACATACTTTATTGAGCCAGGATCTCTTGAGAATGCAGGACGACTGCAATACAGTTCCTCAAGGAGATATGACATTACGTGACGCATTCTTTAAACCGGAAGTAATTCTTACTACAGGCATAGATCCTCTGGTAAAGGGAATGAGTGCCCAGATCCAGCAGAAATTGGATTGCAAAGTCGTGGATGATGTGCGAAACTTTCTATTTGGTCCTCCGGGTACCGGTTTTGGACTCGATCTTGCGGCCATAAATATCAACCGGGGACGTGAGCGCGGTTTACCTGATTACAATTCAATCAGGGGTGCACTTGGATTAGGCAGAGTACGCGACTTCAAGGAGGTGACCTCTAATACTGAAGATGCCATTGCACTGGAAGAGCTATATTCAGATGTCGATAAAGTGGATCCATGGGTTGGTTTTCTTGCGGAAGAACATGTACCAGGAGCCATGTTTGGTGAGTCTATTATGGCGGTGATGATCGATCAGTTTAAATCATTGCGAGATGGAGATCGGTTTTATTATGAAGTAGATCCAGAATTGTCTGAGGCAGAAAAAGCGCTAATAAGAAATTCTAAAATGTCAGATATAGTACGCAGAAATACCAGCGTAAAGGCCATCCAGGAAAATGCCTTCGTGATGGAGCGAACTTGTAATGACATCGAAATAGAGCAAAGACATCTGGAGATGCTGGCATACCCCAACCCTGTACGCACCAATTTTGATTTAAGCCTTTACTCCTTTGAAGAAGGCGAAGGATCACTGACCATTCAAAACATGTTGGGTGCTACTGTATATCGTCGGGATGTGGAAATCCAGAAAGGAACAAATGAATTTTTCGTGGCCCTGAATGGCAACCTCCCGGTCGGATTCTACACAGTTCAAATGAAGATGGGAGAACGCAGAAATGCCCTCAAGCTCCTTCGAGTAAATTAAGATATACTAGGGATTATTGGCGCGGTTGGTGTGCATCTGCGCCAGGACAACGATGATCAAACCTAAGATGATCATGCCCAGTTTTCCCATTAGGCCAACCAACGGACTAATCTCATCCATCCAGGATAAGAAAGACCACTTCACCCCTACCAGACTCATTGTAAGTGCTGTAAAGCCGAACACAAACAAGAGAAACCCCCCAATCGTCCACAGATCCCGCTTAGTCACCAATTTCATTATACTGACTTTGTTTAAGATGCCGCAAAATTACATCTTAAATGCCAGAAGTCCAGTACTTGTTCTCATATCCCTGGCAAAGCTTATTTTTATTTTCTTGAGATTGAGATAACTTTGAGTAATGACTTCAGAAATCAAGCTTATCGAGTGTCCGCGAGATGCTATGCAGGGCATCAAGCGCTTTATTGCTACTGAACGAAAAGTCCACTATCTCAATCAACTCTTAAAAGTAGGATATCATACGATTGACTTTGGCAGCTTTGTCTCACCCAAGGCCATTCCTCAAATGAGCGACACTGCGGAGGTCATAGAAAAACTCGACCTGTCTAATACGAGATCCAAGTTGCTGGCCATTGTAGCTAACAGTCGAGGTGCTAACGATGCTGCGCAGTTTGAAGAGATATCATACCTGGGATATCCGTTTTCGGTCTCGGAAACTTTTCAATTGAGAAATACCAATGCAACCATTGAGGAATCGCTGGATCGGGTGAAGCGTATCCAGGAGATCTGTGTCAAATCAAAGAAAACCCTCGTGATATATCTCTCAATGGGTTTTGGAAATCCTTACGGTGATCCCTGGAATGTCGAGATCGTTCAGCGTTGGGTGGATATTTTGGCAGACATGCAAATCAAGATCATGGCCCTGTCAGACACGATTGGAGTTTCTACTCCCGAAAGTATAGACTACCTTTTTTCAAATTTGATTCCACCATACCCGGATGTTGAATTCGGAGCCCACCTGCATACCACACCGACCACCTGGTATGAGAAGATGAATGCCGCCTACAAGAGTGGATGCAAAAGGTATGATGCCGCGATCAGAGGATACGGGGGATGCCCCATGGCCAAGGACGATCTGACCGGCAATATGGCCACAGAAAATGTGTTGGATTTCTTTCGGGGACAGGGAGTAGACCTTCATTTGGATGAAGATGCCTTTGCCACATCGATGCTTGAAGCGGTTGATATCTTTCCCTAGGCCTAGGTAACTAGCCTACCTGGTTGCGTGCCTCTGCACGTTCCAGGTATCGACGACGAATAACATCTTCTACCGCTACTCCTTCCATTTTACTTTCCAACCACGACATGATATCGAGATACAAGAAAGCCCTTCTGGCGTATGCTCGGTCAGACAGTTTTCGTAGCCTGCTATGGAGATCCCTAAATCTTTCCGGCATTTCGTGCTCATGCATTTTAGGCGTCTTTCTGAGGAATCTGAATATCTCATTCTGGACATCCTGCAACTCCTTCATTTTACCCAGGTATCGATAGACCGATTTTACCTGATATTCCAGCAAAGCCTGGTTGCCCAGCTCATAATGTGCGATAAGATTTAAGATACGGGCAAAGGACTGGATATCACCTCTGAAATCAGGTGTTTTGGCATTGATGATGAGATTGAGATAAGTAATAGAATTTCCCCAATCACCACTACCAAAATACATGCAGGCTATCTTATAGTAAAACACCATGATACGATGCTTATCCCAATCATATGGATTGTCCTCGATGAGCGCCGCCAGCTTCGGCATATGGGCTGTACCTTCCGTAAAAGTGCCCGATAAAAAATGCCGATTGATTAAATGAATGTAATGATACAGCTGATACAATCCGTCCTCATTTCGTGTGGTCAATAACCCCATCTCAGGGATCTGATCTAACGTCTCCAGCATCTCGAAAAAGCGATCTCCCCGTAGGGTTAGAAAGAGGGCTGTCAGCAGATTATGCAGACTTTTTAGATATAGGGAGGTTTCTGTCTCTTTTTTCTCCGGATACTCCTCAAAAAGATCATAACAGCGTCGTGAATATTTAAAGTAGTTGACAAAGTCCTGATTCATATGATAAAACCACCCATAGGATTGAAACAGATACAGTTTTTCATGAAAGTCCAGTTGAGCTAGATCATACGTAGGAAGATTTGATTCAAAAAAGTCATGCAAATACTGATAATCATGTTTGTTTCTTACATGTCCTACCTTCAAATACAATCCATACAATTGAATTGACAAATTGCTGAAAGCCTGGGTACGTTCTACTTTCTTGGTCAAACTGACTGCCTCCTTCTTTAACTCCTCCGCACGGTTCTCAATACTACGGGTGATGTACTGAGACTCAATAAATTTCTCAAAATCCAAAATATCCAGTGCCAGAACATACTCGTTGTTTTTGAGCGCGATGGCCTTGGCTTTCGCCAGAATATCAAGACTTTGACGATAGAGCCCTTTGTCATATAGAACACGGGCATAATCTGTTCTTTCACGTATATCTATTTCGACACTGTTGCTCCGTCCCAGCATCCGTAGACATATGAGCAGCTGCTTATACAAGTGTGCCTTGAGATTAGACAACTGTCTTTTCTTAATAGCCGGAATTTTTGACAGGACACTTGCTTCGTCATATTTCTTAGTACGACTGATTTCATCAAATAGCTTAAGAAAAAGTATGTCCTCCGAAATCTGATTGCGTGTGGCAAACAGTCTGAAACTCCTTTTTTCAGCCTTTGTGAGAGAGTTTATAAGTTTTACCAGGTAATCTGTCTTAGGAGTGGGCATTGTAACTAATTTTCATTCAAAATATTGATAATCAGAGAACTAAAGTTCATGTTTCGGGGTATTACTTTGTAATATTAGGGGGATTTTAAGTAGTCAAACCCGTATCTGATACGTTACATTTATCATACGGTAGCTATCATAAACTTAAATAAATATGGATAAAACACGAATCCACATTTTCGATACAACTCTTCGCGATGGAGAACAAGTGCCCGGTTGTAAACTGAACAAGACGCAGAAACTGCTACTGGCCGAGCAACTTGAACTTCTCGGTGTGGATATTATTGAAGCCGGATTTCCAATATCCAGTCCCGGAGACTTTGAGGCAGTTAAGGCTATCGCTGAGCGAGCTGGTGACGTCACTATATGTGCGCTATCGCGTGCTGTGGAGCGGGATATAGAACGGGCTGCTGAAGCAGTAGCTGGTGCCCGACGTCCCAGGATACACACAGGCATCGGGACCTCCGACTCGCACATTAAATATAAGTTTCAAAGTACTCGTGAGAAAGTAAAGGAACGTGCTGTTGCGGCTGTAAAATTTGCAAAGCAATTTGTGGAAGATGTGGAGTTTTATGCAGAAGATGCGGGGCGGACTGACAATGCTTTTTTGGCGGAAATCTGTTCTGCCGTTATTAAAGCAGGAGCCACTGTATTAAATATACCGGATACTACCGGATACTGCCTACCTAACGAATATGGTTCAAAAATCAAGTATCTGACAGAACATGTGGAGGGAATCGACAAAGCAATCTTATCTACGCACTGTCACAATGACCTTGGATTGGCAACAGCAAACTCCATAGAAGGAGTAATTAATGGCGCTCGTCAGATCGAATGTACTATCAACGGTCTTGGCGAACGAGCGGGCAACACTTCTTTGGAAGAATGTGTCATGATACTAAAACAACATCCATACCTGGGATTTGATACGGGCATCAACACAAAAATGCTTAATCCGATCAGTCGACTGGTATCACAGGAGATGGGCATGCCTGTCCAACCGAATAAAGCCATAGTGGGAGCCAATGCCTTTGCACACTCTTCCGGTATTCACCAGGATGGTGTGATCAAGAAACGGGAGACCTACGAAATTATAGATCCTGTCGATGTGGGTATCGATAAATCAAGTATCGTTCTCACAGCACGTAGTGGTCGGGCAGCATTGGCATACCGTCTAAAGGAAATTGGCCACAACATCACCAAGATGGAATTGGATGAAGTCTACAAGCGATTCCTTGATTTAGCAGATCGTCAAAAGGAAGTCGTAGAATCTGATCTCCACCAACTCATGGAACAAAGTGAGTCACTAGGTTAAAAATCAACATCTTAATAAGACAATATAAATGGGCAAGACACTTTTTGATAAAGTTTGGGAAGCACATGTCGTGGATTCTGTAGAAGGAGGACGTGAAGTGCTATACATAGATAAGCATCTCATTCACGAGGTGACCAGTCCCCAGGCATTTCAAGGATTAAGAGACAGAGGTATCAAAGTTGCCAGACCAGAACGAACAGTTGCAACGGCAGATCACAATGTACCTACCAAAGATCAGCACCTGCCGATAAAAGAGGCACTATCCAGACAGCAGGTCCAGAAGCTGACGGACAACTGTAATGAATTTGGAGTAACGCTATATGGTTTGGGACATCCCTACCAGGGTATTGTACACGTCATAGGACCCGAACTGGGTATCACGCAGCCAGGTATGACAATGGTCTGTGGTGATAGTCATACATCCACGCATGGAGCATTTGGCACCATAGCATTTGGTATCGGGACCAGTCAGGTCGAGCAGGTACTGGCCACACAATGTCTTCTGCTAGATCGTCCAAAACGTATGCGCATCACGGTAGATGGCAACTTAAGACAAGGTGTACTGGCTAAAGATGTGATCTTGTATATTATATCCAAACTTACTGCCGCCGGCGGTACGGGATACTTTATTGAATACGCTGGTCCGGTCATCAAGTCTCTGAGTATGGAAGGGCGAATGACTGTCTGTAATATGAGTATCGAGATGGGAGCTCGTGGCGGTATGATTGCTCCGGACGAAACTACCTTCGAATATGTGAAAGGCAGGGAGTTTGCACCTAAAGGCGAAGACTTTGATAAGGCAAAAGCGTACTGGCAAACACTGTACACTGACGATGATGCAGTATTTGACAAAGAATATACGTTCCATGCAGAAGACATCGAACCGATGTTGACTTATGGCACCAATCCGGGCATGGGAATTGGCATCTCTGATAACATCCCCATGGATGGTGGAACCCAGGGTGAGGCTTCTTTCAATAAGGCGCTTCAATACATGGGGCTACAGGCGGGAGAAAAACTTCTGGGTCGCCAGATCAACTACGTATTCATTGGCAGCTGTACTAACTCCAGAATTGAAGATCTCCGTCTGGTCGCAGACTTCGTAAAGGGAAAACGCATAGCCGGAAACGTAAATGCCATGGTAGTGCCGGGTAGTCAGCAGGTGAGAAATCAGGCAAAATCAGAAGGT
>JAUILM010000074.1 GCA_030432855.1 Bacteroidia bacterium | reverse complement strand
GGCAGCTGTCAGTCCTGTCAGATTGGCCATCGAGCCACCGCTCGTAAAAATCCCCCCACCCTCTTTTACGGGAAATCCGATCATCTCCAGCAACCAGTTTATCGTGACGATTTCCACTTCGGCACCACCCGGCGAAGAAATCCAACCTCCGCTAAATATGTTATAGGCGGTAGCAATGCTGTCTGCCATGGTACTTATAAAGTTATTGGGACTTGGCGCAAATGCATAGAATTGAGGATGGGTCAGCAAATCCGTGTAGGGTAGCACCTTCTGCTTCACTTCATCAAGCACTTCCTCGGGTCCTGATCCATCCATAGGTATGGGCTCCATCAGAAGCTGGTCCATCTCCGGTCGTGTGGCACGCGAAACCGGATTTTGCTCCGGCAGCGTATCAAAATGATTCACGATCAGATCTACTACCTTGTACCCAAAATCCTTCATTTCTTCGCGAGTGAGCGTCAGCTGTTCTCTATTCATGGCATTTACTTTACTTATGTGATATACAAATAGATCAGTGTAAAAGTTGTATCCTGGGAGCTGCTTTGTTTTTTTTCCATAGATTATAATTACAGGAACATAGCATTGCCTATAGTTTCAACATACATGGGCCGAGGACGAGCCCAAAATCCTATCAATTATTCCAGTGCACAGGCGCCATTGACGAGAAAAGATGACTCCTATTCCGATGAATTAATCTGTATCTTAGATAGTATATAGTTTCGATGCAAAAAGTAAATACTGGTCTCGTACTACCACCTACAGCCTTAATCATTTTATGCTCTGTAAATAAAATTAATACTCTGAATCAGTAAAAGGAGTTTGGAAACTGGTATATGAAATGTAAGAAATTTAATGCGCACCAAAACAGGCTGCTTAGTGTATATCAGTTACTGCTATTAGCCATGATCACGCTTCTCCCTGGTTGCGCAGAGAGAACAAACCAGGAAAATAATCCCAACATTTTATGGATCTATCTGGAAGACACGTCACCGCTACTAGGCTGCTACGGAACCTCCATAGTTTCGACCCCAAATATTGACAAGCTGGCAAAAGAGGGCACCTTATATAGTAATGCAATAATGCCAGCGCCTGTTTGCTCAGCAAGTCGGTCCAGCATCATCACAGGAATTATGTCTACGACCTTGGGACTTCACAACCATCATAGCTCCCGTACGATCGAATCGGCAATACATTTGCCAGATAGTATTAAGACACTTCCTGAGATATTTAAACAGGCTGGCTATTTTACTTTCAACAACGGTAAGGATGACTATAATTTCACGTATGACAGAATGGATTTGTACGATCAGGATTATTCCTATCATCCGCTCTACGGAAAAAGAGGCACCAGCCTCCCGATCTCAAATTTAAAAGAGAAAGAGCCCTTCTTTGGTCAGATTCAATTATCCGGAGGTAAGGAAATCTTTTCACCGACTTTTAGAGAAAATGTGGAAAACCCCGTTGATAGGGGTAAGATTGAACTTCCTCCCTTCCTGCCCAACCATCCTGCCCTGATAGAAGAATACGCCAACCATCTTGACGCAATCCAAATAACAGACAGAAAGGTTGGTAAAATTCTGGAAGAGTTGAGTGATGCTAAGTTACTCGACAATACTATAGTCTTTTTCTTTTCGGACCATGGCATGCGATTAACGCGGCACAAGCAATTTCTCTATGAGGGAGGTATTCATGTACCATTGATTATTACTGATTTCAGAAATTCGAAGGCATTTGATGCCAACAATATAAGTGAGGACCTTATCGGGGGCCTTGACCTGGGTCCTACGGCATTAGCATTAGCCGGTATTGAAATTCCGACCTATATGGAAGGAATCAATTTCCTGGACGAATCGACGCAACCAAGAAAGTTCGTCATATCAACCCGAGATCGCTGTGATTTTACCATTGATCGAATTCGCTCTGTCAGAACTTCAGAATATAAACTCATTCGAAACTTCATGACAGACAGACCCTATTCGCAACTCACCTATATGGATGTCGATGGTGTAGAATTTGTCCGTGTTATGAAAGAATTATCCAGGGATGGAAAACTTGATTCAGTACAAGCACGATTCATGACGATGGAAAGACCTCCAGTGGAATTGTACAACATTCAGGAAGACCCTTATGAACTCAACAACCTGGCTGATGATCCTGATTATGCGGAGGTATTGCAACAACATGATAATATTCTACAAGAATGGATTGCGAAAACCAATGATCAGGGACAATACCCCGAAAAAGAAGAAGGTCTAAAACTCATGTTAGGTATTTGGGGAAAGCATGCCACTAATTCCGAATATGATACCCTAAGAGTGGCTGATCCTAATCTCGAAGGATCACTTTGGCCACTAAAGAATAGTAAGTGGGAATCGGTCAGTAGATAAATCACTATTAGTGAATGGTCATCTTTCGTCAAAATATGGTCTCGATTAAAGATTCCAAATGTGCAAACGTATTGAGACTTCGTCCTTCCTCTTCAAGTCATTGATTTTGTGAAGAAAGGATAGTGGAATCACTGATTGTTTGGCGTGATTCCTCACAACATATACCACATTCATACTATAAAAGACCGGATCAATCGACAAATTTTCCACTATTCGTGTAATTATTGCCCATACAATTGTTAAATTTTCTATAAAAAAACAGTATAATTGATCATAACAATGGAACTAAATGAAATATTGGAACGTCTTATGTCGCAATCTGGGGGTATTCGCATTCCTCCTGGTTTCGCTGTCTACTACTCCAGTAGCAGCAAATGAAGCAAACAGTTTTTTACCTATAACGGGTACGGTTTCGGATGAAGATGGTGAACTGCTAATTGGCGTTAATATCCTAATCAAGGGTACACTTCAAGGTACTATCACGGATTTCGATGGTAATTTCACGATTGAGGCAGATCCCGGTGCCGTGTTGGTTTTCTCCTACACGGGCTTTGCTACGCAGGAAGTTACTGTCACTGATGCCACTTCTTCATTAAGTGTTGTTATGACACAGGGTGCTGACCTGGATGAAGTCGTGGTCGTGGGTTATGGTACCCAGAAGAAGGCCACACTCTCCGGATCGGTGGCTACCATTGATGGTCGTGAACTGGAAAAATCAGTTTCACCTAACTTGGGAACTGCCCTGGGTGGAAAGATTCCAGGCCTTTATGTTGATACCCGATCGAATGTTCCCGGTGCTGAGAGTGCCGGTATTCGAATCAGAGGTACCAATACATTTAACAATACGTCGGCCCTGGTGGTTATCGATGGGATACCGGATCGTGCCGGTGGACTCAGTCGGATTAATCCTGCAGACATTGAAAGTATCTCCGTACTGAAGGATGCTTCTGCAGCGATTTATGGTGCTCGGGCTGCCAATGGAGTTATCCTGGTGACCACCAAACGTGGTAAAGCAGGTAAACCCAAAGTGCAACTTACTTCCAGCTTTGGAACGCAGAGCTTGACGAAGGTGCCTGAGATGTTAACAGGTGCAGAATACATGGACCTGGTGAATCTCCTGAACGTATACAAGCTGCCAGTGAATGAGTGGAATGCTGCCAATGCCGTGCGAGGTCAACCTTTTACCCGACCTAACGGTGAGGTCCTGAACCCAACTTATCCCACAGACCGAATAGAAGCCACACGGGCAGGCAACGACCCCTGGGCTTTTCCTGATACCGATTGGTTTGGTGAGGTTGTGCGGCAAAATGCGCCGACAAATCGTCAAAACCTTCAGATCAGTGGAGGTTCGGATGATGTAACCTATCTGGCATCATTGGGCTATCTCCGACAAGAATTAAACTTTAATCGGGCTCCTAAGGGCTTCACACAGTACGATCTGCGATTGAACCTTGATGCTCGCGTCAGTAGTTTTCTAAAGTTTGATGTTGGGCTTTACTCCCGACAAGAAAACCGAGAGGAAAGCACACGAGGTCAGAGCGTACTGGCAGATTTGATCCGCCAATACCCCTGGTTTCCTGCCTACTGGCCCACCGGTGAATTTGGACCGGATATTGAAAATGGAAACAATCCGGCTGTCCGGGTCACCGACCGGCCGGGTCTGAACACATGGAACACCAACTTTGTCCAGAGTAACCTCGGGGCAACTTTTGAAGTGCCCGGAGTTGAAGGATTGGAATTTAGAGGTGTGGTATCTTACGACAAGATGAACCAGGACTACAAGAGTTGGAATCGTCCCTGGGAACTCTATACCTGGGATGGTGTGACTCGTTCTTCTGAAGGTTTGACTGCAGCACAGCGTGGACCGGGTGATCCCAGTTTAACCCAGGATCATACCACACTGACTCAAGTCACAGCGACATTGACCGGTTCTTATGAACTGGATTTAGGAGATCATTACTTTAAAGTACTGGGTGGTGTCACCCGCGAAGAATCAGAAAGAAGTTATTCGCGAGCTTTCAAGCGTTTCTTCCTTTCAAATGACCTAGATCAGTTAAGCTTTGGCGGTAATGCTGGTCAGTTCTCCCAGGGAGAGGGCAGCGAAGTGGCCCGATTGAATTACTATGGCCGAATTAACTACAACTATAAAGACAAATATTTATTCGAAGGACTCTTCCGATACGATGGATCCTACCTTTTTCCGGCCGATAATCGCTACGGATTTTTCCCAGGTGTGTCATTGGGCTGGGTAGCCTCACAAGAGAGTTTCTTTAGAGATAATTTATCATTCCTTGATTATTTCAAATTACGGGGTTCGTGGGGACAATTAGGAAATGATAACGTGGAGCCCTTCCAATTCTTAGCATCTTACAGTCTCTCACAAACGGGTCTGGGTGATGTAGTTACGACCGCTTATGAGACGAAAGTACCCAACCCGAACATTACATGGGAAACAGCCACGTCTACTAACTTCGGATTCGATGCCGAGTTCTTGAATTCAAGAGCCACGTTGAGCTTTGACTACTTCGTGAATACTCGTAAAGACATCCTGACCCTGCCTAACTTAACGCTTCCAGTATACAGTGGTATTAGTCCACCGGCTCAGAACATTGGTGAGTTTGAAAACAAAGGATTCGAATTTACCGCTGGATACGGATCGGCTCGAGGTAGTGAGTTGAGTTGGAACGTTTCTGTGAATTTCAGTAATAGTGAAAATAAAATTCTCTTCTTAGATGAACCCGAACTAGCGGATCGTCCCTGGCAACGTGAGACGGGTGGAGAGATTGGACGACCCCTACTCTATAAATTTGTGGGTGTATTCCGTACCCAGGCAGAGATTGATGCCGAGACGCTCGATTATAGTGGCGTGACGCCCATTCTTCGACCTGGTGACGCCCGAGTGGAAGACATTAGCGGAGATGGTAAGATCGGACCGGAAGATCGAATTAGAACCGGGGGAAGTATTTTTGCTGATACGCAGTTCGGGATCAACACATCCCTGGGCTGGCGCAATTTTGATTTCAGTATGTTCTGGGCAGGTGCTACTGGTGGCTACAATCGCTACGAGTGGAGCTTCATGTCTGGAACACTAGCCAATGTACAAAGAGGCGTTTTTGATCGGGCCTGGTCCCTGGACAATCCAGATGCAGCTGGTCCACGTCTGGCTGACCGAGGAGATCAATGGTATTCCAATGCAACTGACTTCTCCTTACTAACGAGAGATTTTATTCGATTGAAATCTATCGAATTGGGGTACAATCTGGATCCTAGTATTGCCAGTAAAATCGGAGCCGAGAGCATTCGAATTGCCTTTATAGGCACTAATCTCCTGACATTTACGAACTTTCCATTCGATCCGGAAACGGTGCAATCTGCTTCTCAGGATGATGATGGTAACTTTGCCGAGATTGTTGAAGTTACTCGAAATGCTTCAGGTGGTGGACTCAATAATGGAGAAGCTTACCCGACTTTACGCACACTTAATGGTTCTATTCGTATAACCTTCTAAGAAAAGACATGAAAAACATATATAAACTTCTAATAATTTTTGCAGCGGGTTTTCTGTTTACCGATTGTAAAGACGACTTCCTGGAAACTACGCCTCTGGATCAGATAGGAGAAAGTAGTGTGTGGTCGTCTACAAAATTGGCTGAAGCCGCCGTACTTGATTTGTATCAAGCTACCTGGGCTGGAACCCTCACCCGCGAGGAGACTACTGATGCCTTCACGGATCACGCCGTATTTACCCACCCGGGTCGAGGTGTGGATGGCTATACGGAAGGCAAGATGAACCCCGCCGGAAACTACATGGATATGCAATGGTTTAGCTGGGAGGAGTTATATCCATTTATCCGAGCCGCTAATATTGCTATCGCACGACTAACTGCTAACGAGTATGGATTTGACCAGGGATTTGTGGATCCTTTACTGGGAGAGGCTTACTTTATGCGGGGATATTTATACTCACAGCTCATGCGACAGTTTGGCGGAGTGCCTCTTTTGACTGAGCCACTGACGTTGGATAGCGAAGCTAACAACCCGCGTGGTACATTTGAAGAGACGGTCAATCTGATTATTTCTGATATTGATCAGGCCATCAATCTTTTGGCTGATGTAGCACCCAATACTTCACGTGCTCACCGAATCACCGCGCTGGCACTGAAAGCACGGGTACTTACGCATGCGGCCAGTGATCTTTACGAGCCCAGCAAAGCAGAATCAGTGTCTACCATTGCTTCGTATGGCAATCGAGAGTTGATTGGTTATACTGGTGGATCGCAAGAAGCCCGGTGGCAGGCAGCCGCTACTGCTGCCAAGGCACTACTGGATGCCACGACCGGATATAAATTAGACCTTAGCGAACCTGCTTCTTTTGAAGAAGCACAGCAGAATTATGAGGATATCTGGTTGCAAGGTGATCAAAACCCTGATTTTATCTGGGGTCGAAGCATTGAAGAATTTGGATTTAGCTCACGCACATATCCAGGGGGTGACGGATGGTCTCAAGGTCCTGGTATGGTAGCGCTTTATCATGGACCGAATGGATATCATGAGTGGGCAGGTACCACTCCCACAGAAGCACTGGCATCGAAGTATGGCATGGCCGATGGGACAGAATTTGATTGGAACAATTCAGATCATGCTTCCGATCCATATGTTGGACGTGAGGCACGTTTCTACGCAACTTTCTTGTATGATGGTGCTCCATGGAAACCTCGTACGGATGATGTGGTGAAGTTTGATAATGTGAACGAAATCCAAACCGGATTTTATACCCTTTCTGACGGTACCATCATCAATGGGGTTGATACACGGCAAGGACCCATCGAGGACTGGAACGGATCTAGAACTGGATACTACTTCAAGAAATTTTCTGACCCAACTTTGCCTGCATCATGGCCAAACAACTTGCAGAAGGTAGATGCTCCCTACATACGCTACAGCGAGATTTTACTGGATTACGTAGAAGCCAATATAAACCTGGGTAATGAGTCGGAAGCTATTGAATGGTTGAACAAACTGAGATTCCGCAATGGTCTACCCGCAGTGACCGAGTCGGGAGATGCTCTTTTGGAACTGTATAAGCGTGAGCGGGATAAAGAGTTGGTAAATGAAGATCATCGTCTATTCGATATGAAACGATGGCTGGAAGGACCTTATTCGCTTGATAAGCAGGTGCAGCAGGTACTGGTGCAGGGCTCACAGAAGCCCGGTACAGGAGCGGTAACTACCTACAAGAAGGATAGAGACGTCTTTGATTACACATATACACCTACCGAGATTGTATTTGAAAATCGAATCTGGCAGGATCATGTCTACTTCATGCCGATTAGTCAGACAGAAATTGATAGGGATCCATCTCTCATCCAAAACCCTGGTTATTGATAGATGATTTCGATCCATCCTGGGTATATCTGATAGATCACCAATAAAAGTATAACCTCTGTCAAGCATTATGACAGAGGTTATACTATTTTTAGAACTCATGTCTAGTTATTGATTATGTACGTAAGATTTCTCTTCACTTATGGACTAGCTATCTTTTTGCTAGTGCTAATATCCTGTTCTTCTCCAGAGCAACAAACCACTGGCTTCTCAAAAATACCAGCCAGCCAGAGCGGTGTCGATTTTGCAAATACACTTGAGGAAACGCATTCTTACAATTACTTCACCTATCCCTATATGTATCTAGGCGGTGGAGTGGCCATAGGTGACATCAACAACGATGGACTTGAAGATATTTTCTTTTCCGGAAACATGGTTGAGAATAAACTCTACCTCAATCTGGGAGATTTTCGATTTGAAGACATTACTGTTTCAGCCGGTATTCAGGGGGATGAGCGATGGTATTCGGGCGTTACCTTTGTGGATATAAATTCTGATGGCTTTGTTGATCTTTATTGCTCAGTAAATGGGAAATTTGGTCCGCACAATAATGAGTTGTATATCAATAACGGTGATAATACTTTCACTGAGAAAGCGGCTGATTATGGTATTGATTGTCCCAACATAAGTATGCAGTCCACTTTTTTTGATTATGATTTGGACGGAGACCTGGATCTCTATGTTGCTAATTATCCTCCCACATCCTTTGTTGCCCCGGTTGAATATTACCACTACATGTTAGAAAACCACCCTAAGTTTGATTCAGATCAGCTTTTTCGCAATGATGGGGGAAAATTTACGGACGTCACCGAGGAAGCCGGTCTTCGAAATTTTGGGCTGAGTTTGGGCGTAGTGACTTCCGATATAAATAATGATGGATATCCCGATATATTCGTATCCAATGATTTTAATGCACCTGATTTTCTATACTTAAATAATCAGGACGGGACATTTACCGATATCACTGATACAAGTCTTCAGCAAATTTCCTTTTTTGGTATGGGAGCGGATATTGCAGATTACAATAATGATGGTCTGGTGGATATTTTTCAATTGGACATGTCAGCTGAAGATAATTTTCGATCCAAGGCCAATATGTCAGCCATGGATCCAACTGCATTTTACAGCTCGGTAGGTTTGGGTCTCAATCATCAGTACATGTATAATTCCCTACAACTCAACCGGGGTAGCCTACAGGGAGATGTACCCTTATTTAGCAATGTCTCCCGATTGGCAGGAGTGGCCTCTACCGATTGGAGCTGGGCAGGTTTAGTGGCAGACTATGACAACGATGGCTGGAAGGATATTTTCGTGACCAATGGTGTGAGACGCGATGTGAATAATAAGGACTTTTATGCCGAACACCGGGAGTTCTTTGACAAAATGGAGAAAGACAGCGCCTATCATGGACAGGAAGAAAAGGTGGAGCTCAAAAATTATCTGGATAAACTACCCTCCCAGAAAATGCCAAACTATATGTTTAAAAATCAGGGGGATCTTACATTTAAGAAAGTAGCCGATGATTGGGGTTTTGATGAAGAGACTTTTTCCAATGGTGTGGCATTTAGTGATCTGGATAATGATGGTGATCTAGATCTGGTGATCAATAATCTGGAAGATATAGCGAGTATTTATCGAAATGAGAGCAGCAATAATTTCCTGACGTGCGAAATCAATGGCAATGGAAAAATACTTGAGTACGGTACCCGACTATTTCTCTACACATCAGATGGTTTTCAAATGCAGGAATGCAATCAGGTACGAGGTTATTTCTCCTCCGTCACTCCTCGTCTGCATTTTGGGCTTGGTGATGTGGAGATGATTGATTCACTAGTTATTCAATGGAGTAATGGAGAAAAGAGTGTCTTAACCGAGGTGGAGTCCAACCAATTTCTTGAGCTTTCTTACCATGAATTCGAAAAGATCGAGCAAAAGAAGGACGTCCCATCTGGCAGCCAACTTTTTACCAATCGTACCCTGCAAGAGTCATTCAAACATCGAGAAAATAATTTTAACGACTTTGAGATTGAAGTTTTACTCCCTCATAAAAATTCAACCTGGGGACCCTCCTTAGCCGTGGGAGACCTTAATGGCGATGGCCTTGATGATTATGTAGCAGGGGGAGCTATAGGCCAGGTGTCGGAAATTTATTTACAAACAAATCAGGGTGATTTTGAACTCTTAGATATTCAGGATTTTATCAAAGATCGTTATCATGAGGATTTAGGCATTGAATTATTTGATGCGGATGGAGATGACGATCTTGATATTTATATCGTGAGCGGAGGTAATGAATTGCCAGCAGGATCGCCTGCTTATGAGGATCGATTGTATATCAATCAGGGCAATGGATCGTTTTCTCGAGCGGCCAATGCGCTTCCCCAGGTACATGTCAGTGGTCTCGTCGCCACAGCCTGTGATTATGATCAGGATGGTGATCTTGATTTATTTGTAGGTGGCAGATTGGTGCCTAGAAACTATCCGAAGCCAGCAGCATCTTATATACTGCGAAATGAAAGTACAGACGAAATTCACTTTGAGCAAGTAAAACCCGAGGGCTGGGATACTATGGGCTTAGTCACTGATGCCAGGTGGATTGATTTTGACCGTGATGGATGGAAAGATCTCGTAGTGGTGGGTGAATGGATGCCGATTACATTCCTGAAAAATAACCAGGGTACGTTTGAAAATGTGACCAAAAGCATGCTGCCGGGTAATACGCGTGGTTGGTGGTATTCTGTCGCAGAAGGTGACTTCGATGGTGACGGGGACATAGACCTGATAGCTGGTAACCTCGGTAAGAATTACAAATACAAGGCGTCAAGTGATAATCCCTTTAAAATATATCTAAATGATTTTGACCGAAATCTTACAGGTGATATTGTACTTAGCTATGAAGTAGGCGATACGGAGTATCCGGTCAGAGGAAGGCAATGCTCCAGCGAGCAGATGCCAGCCATCAAGATGAAATTTAAAGACTACAATTCCTTTGCAAGTGCTACTCTGAAACAAATCTACACCACTGAAATGTTAGAGAATTCCCTGAGCTACGAAGTACAGTCATTTGCCAGCGTCTACCTGGAGAATGTGGATGGGACTTACACTATGCACCCCCTTCCTAATGAAGCCCAGATATCGAGCATTAATAAAATGCTGGTGAATGACTTTAACCAGGATGGACATCTCGATGTAGTTGCCATGGGTAATTTATATAATGCAGAAGTAGAGACACCCCGAAATGACGCCAGTTTCGGTTGGTATCTTGCTGGTGATGGCAAGGGGAATTTCAGATCCATTGAAATGGACAAGTCTGGCCTGATGGTAGTCGGAGATGTGCGGGGACTAGAATTTATCCGTGTCGAAGGTAAATCCCATATGTTGGTCGCCCGTAATGATGATTACGTACAGATGATTCAAATCAAAAATGGAAAGGATGTCCTTTAGTTGTCGTCATGATTTTTTTTTGAAATAACACGTCTCAGTATAGATTGGTACCAGGTCCCAGGTCCCGGGATTATGGTCTCATGAAAGACGTTGACAACTTTTTGTGAAAGCAGCATAAGTCCCCTTCGAAGACCCTTCGAAGGGGAAGGTTTGGTCCGAATCTTTGATTCGGCCACCAAACCAGGGGATGATCAGCTGTTATTCGGTATTCGGTGTTAGAAAAATACGTGTCCCAGGTGCTAGGAATCCTGGGGTACTATGTACCCTCGTCCATGACTTATAGAGGAATGGAAAAAACTAAAAGGTTCTTTAGACCTCAATTTGGGGTAAAGAATGCCCTGCGCAGTGGACCTTTCGAAAGAAATCCACGACAAACTTTAAATAATAAGATACGAAGAATGATTTCTGCCTGATCCAATTTAAATCAAAAAGGGACCGTATGATATAAATTTTGATTTAATATGAAAATCCACTAACTTTTAGTTTTTACAAACCACAACCATCTAATCATGAAACCTTTGTTCATAATGGCAATGCTATTGCCAGGTCTATCACTTTATTCCCAAAATTTAGAAATCGAAGGCTCCATCAAGGTCACTGAAATGGCTGAAGATGTAATGGCCGACAATGTCGTAGTACAACAGGACGATGGCACACTGGGTGTCAGAGGTCTGTCTACCATCCTCGTAGATGCTGACAGCACCAATGAAATACAAGCCTTCAGTGTGTCTGCCACGGGGGATACACTTTATCTTAGTAAGGGCAATTGGATCATTGTCCCTGGTATTTCAGAAGCCAATGAACCCCCTCCTCCCCCACTGGAATGTGTAAACCCAGGGGACCTGGTAATAACCGAAATAATGACAAATCCCGAAAGTCCCATTGATGATAATGAGGGAGAATGGATTGAAATCTTTAATTCCACAGGTTCTGATATTGATATCGAGGGCTATACGTTGTCTGACGGAGGAGGAACACATGTAATCAACAAGGGAAGCGCTTTAATGGTACCGGCAGGAGGTTACATTACAGTCGGCAAAAGCGCTTCCGCTAATGGAGGAATCACTCATAACTATATTTATGCTGGCATTGTCCTGAATAACAGTGGTGATTCATTTGAGATCAGCTGCGATGAAATAGTCATTGATCATGTCCCCATAGATGCGTCGATGGCGGGCAGGAGTCATTCGTTGGATCCCGCTCACTTGAGTGCCACTGACAACAACATGCTGAGCAATTGGTGCTTTACTCCAGAGGAAGTCACCTTCCAATACCACACAACCAACTACGGCACACCGGGGGTATCAAATGGTTCTTGCGATCCATAGAACTTGATTGTGTTTAGAACAATATAATTTGTACTTTAAGATTCTTGTCCTCTCGGATAAAATGTGATCAACATAATTTCATTTTTTCGTCTTAAAGTAAAGGTATATGCATCTTAAGGTATTTGTCATTCTTACACTCCTGGTATTTCATTTTTCACTATCGGCTCAGAATGTTGTATGGCC
>JAUILM010000073.1 GCA_030432855.1 Bacteroidia bacterium | reverse complement strand
CAGTGGGTGCTACGGTAAGCTCCGGTAGAGGTGTGAGTCCAGATATCGGAAATGCCATGTATCTGGATGAAATTCCATTAGGTACCGCCATCCATGCTATAGAACTAAATCCTGGACGTGGAGCCAGTTTGGCACGAAGTGCTGGTACATCTGGTTTGTTGGTAGGTCGTGAAGGAAGATATTGTGTAGTGAAGTTGCCTTCAGGGGAGGTACGAAGAATACTTTCAACCTGTAAAGCTACTATAGGTACCACATCCAATCCTGATCATGGATTGCAGGTATTTGGCAAGGCCGGTCGGAAGCGTTGGGTAGGACGAAGACCCAGAGTACGAGGTGTAGCCATGAACCCCGTCGATCACCCAATGGGAGGTGGTGAAGGTAAGGCATCAGGAGGTCATCCAAGGTCCAGAACCGGTGTAATGGCCAAAGGTGAGAAGACAAGAAACACCAAGAAGCCTTCATCCAAGCTGATAATTTCTAAGCGAAAATCTAGTAAATCTAAATAGAGATGGCCAGATCAGTAAAAAAAGGACCTTACGTGTATCATAAACTCCTTAAGAAGGTGGAGAAAGCGAAGGAAAGCAATAAGAAAAGTGTCATCAAGACGTGGTCGCGGTCTTCAATGGTGATTCCCGATATGGTGGGAGAGACGATCGCTGTACACAACGGTAAGACCTTTGTGCCCGTATTCATCACTGAGAATATGGTAGGACACAAATTGGGTGAATTTTCACCGACAAGGAACTTCCGTGGACACGCTGGAAATAGAAAGAAATAAAGGATAAAAATTTAAAATCGATAGCTAATTATGGAAGCTGTTGCTAAACTTAGAAACTGTCCGATGTCTGCACGCAAAATGCGTCTGGTAGCTGATATCATTCGTGGAAAAGACGTGGAGGATGCATTGAATGTATTGCGCTTTACCAAAAAAGAGGCAGCAGGCTGGTTAGAAAAAGTGCTACTGTCAGCCATCTCAAATTGGGAATACAAGCAAAATATGGCAGTGAATGCGGATGATCATGATCTGGTAGTAAAAACCGTATTGGTGGATGAAGCCGGCATGCTCAAACGCTTTAGACCAGCACCGCACGGACGTGCTCACAGGATCAGAAAAAGATCTAACCATGTGACACTCGTGGTGGAAAACAGAATTCCAGTCGATGCTGATTACGAAATATTTGACGAAGAAGAATAAGCATAATTATGGGTCAGAAAACAAATCCGATAGGCAACCGACTGGGGATCATCAAGGGATGGGACTCTAATTGGTTTGGTGGCAAAAACTTTGCTGACAAAGTAGTAGAAGATGAGCGTATTCGCCAATATCTTCAAGCCAGGGTTTCCAAGGGTGGTATAGCCCGTATCGTCATCGAGCGTACCCTGAAGAGAATCACTGTCACCGTGCATACCAGCCGACCTGGTATCATTATCGGAAAAGGAGGATCTGAGGTGGATCGTATCAAAGAAGAGTTGAAAAAACTCACAGGAAAAGATGTCCAGATCAATATCGTGGAGATCCGTAAGCCTGAGCTTGATGCGGCAATCGTTGGTGAATCTATTGCCAAGCAATTGGAAGCACGGATCAACTATCGTCGTGCCATCAAAATGTCTATTCAGAGTACTATGCGTGCAGGTGCCGAAGGTATCAAAGTGCGTATCAGTGGTCGATTGAATGGTGCAGAGATGGCTCGATCTGAAGAGTATAAAGATGGTAGAATTCCATTGCATACATTCCGTGCCGATATTGATTATGCTTTAGTCGAGGCTCATACAGTTTATGGGAAGATCGGAGTGAAAGTGTGGATATGTCGTGGTGAAGTACTCGGTAAGCGAGATCTTTCACCCAATGTGGGAGTAAACAAACGAGAAAGAGGCCGGGGAGGTTCACGAGGAGGAAACCGTCGTAGTGGTGGCGGTGGAGGAAGAAATAACCGTAATCGCTAGAATAATTTTTTGAAAGATCGTACCTTTGCGTCGCTTTTTTGGAAACGGTCTTTTTGATCCAGAAAAAAGTAAAATTTTAAGCCATGTTACAGCCAAAACGGACAAAATATAGAAAACAGCAGAAAGGGAGAAACCGGGGACTTGCTCACAGAGGAAGTACTGTTGCCTTCGGAGATTTTGGCTTAAAAGCATTGGATGCCGGATTTATTACGAACCGGCAGATAGAAGCTGCAAGGATCGCCATGACGCGATTCATGAAGAGAGAGGGTAACGTGTGGATCCGAATTTTTCCAGACAAGCCCATCACCTCTAAGCCGCAGGAAGTGCGGATGGGTAAAGGTAAAGGTGCTTTGAGCCATTATGTGGCCGTAGTGAAACCAGGTCGAATCATGTTTGAGATCGACGGTGTGGATGAGGCAACCGGCCGTGAAGCCCTGCGACTGGCAGCACAGAAACTCCCGGTTCTAACAAAGTTTGTCGTTAGACGGGATTATTAAGAAAAGATTGTTTTTAACCATTTTAAATCGCCGAGGCTATGCCTAGCAAAAAGACTTTGGAATTAAAAGAGTTTACCGTGGAGGATCTACGGAGTGAACTTGCAGAGACCGAGACGCAATATCAAAAAATGAAGTTTGATCATGCTACTAAGGGTTTGGACAACCCGTTGGCATTGAGAGAAGTGCGTCGCGATATCGCCCGCCTCAATACAGAGATCAGATCTCGTGAGCTGGAGTCAATGGGTGAAGAAGCCATAGCCGGACGATCTAAAATAAGAGCTAGAAGAGCAAAGCGTAAATAATCATGAGCGAAAGAAATCTTAGAAAGACTCGAATTGGAGTGGTAGCCAGCAATAAAATGGAGAAATCTATCACTGTAGTTGTGGAAAGACGGCTAGCTCACCCAATTTATGGTAAGTATGTAAAAAGAACCAAGAAATTCATGGCTCATGATGAGAAGAATGAATGTCAAATTGGTGATACTGTACGCATTGGTGAGACAAGACCCTATAGTAAGAATAAGCGCTGGAGATTATTAGAGATTCTGGAGAAAGCGAAGTAACAGTAAGAATTTAGAACTATTATAATAAGGAGCAGTCATGATACAACAAGAATCACGCCTTAAGGTAGCAGACAACAGCGGAGCAAAAGAGGTGCTTTGTATTCGTGTTCTGGGCGGATCCAAACGTAGATATGCCTCTATAGGTGACAAGATCGTAGTATCAGTCAAAGAAGCCACTCCTGGAGGTATCAAGAAGGGAACCGTTTCTAAAGCTGTGGTGGTACGAACCAAGAAGGAGATTAGAAGAAAAGACGGCTCCTACATCCGATTTGATGACAATGCAGTGGTGCTGTTGAATCCAGCAGACGAACCAAGAGGTACACGGATTTTTGGACCCGTAGCTCGTGAGCTGAGAGAGCGTGATTACATGCGTATTATTTCATTGGCACCTGAGGTACTTTAAACTTGAACGTCATGGCAAAGAGAAGTCCATTTAAATTGAAGATTAAGAAGGGTGATAAAGTACGTGTTATCGCCGGTGATTATATTGGCACTGAAGGTGAGGTGCTGCAGGTGATACCCGGGAAAAATCGGGCGGTGGTAGAGAATGTAAATATCGCCAAGAAGCATGCAAAGCCGACCAACGAAAGCGCCGGAGGCATTCAGGAAATCAGCAACCCCATTCATATCTCTAACCTCATGTTGATCGACCCCAAGAGTGGTGAAGCAACACGGGTAGGCAGAAGAATGGAAGATGATAAATTGGTGCGATTTGCTAAGACAACTGGAGAAACTATTAAGTAATGGGATATCAACCTAGATTAAAAGAGCACTACCAGAAGAACGTGGTACCTGCCTTGCAGGAACAGTTTAAGTATGGTTCAATCATGGAGGTTCCAAAGATTGAGAAGATTTGTATAAACCAGGGTGTCGGAATGGCCACACAGGATAAGAAACTGGTGGATAATGCATTGTCTGAGATGTCAATGATCGCTGGTCAAAAAGCCGTGCCTACTATTGCCAAAAAGTCTGTCTCAAACTTCAAACTTCGTGAGAAAATGACGATTGGGGCACGGGTGACACTACGTCGTGATCAGATGTACGAATTTTTGGATAGGTTGATCACTGTTGCCTTACCTCGTGTAAGAGACTTTAGAGGTATTAACGATAAGAGCTTTGATGGTCGTGGAAACTACTCTATGGGTATCACTGAGCAAATAATATTCCCTGAAATAGACCTTGATAAGGTAAATAAGATCACAGGTTTAGATATTACGTTTGTGACTTCGGCTAAGACAGATGCAGAAGCCATGGCTTTACTGAAAGGAATGGGAATGCCTTTCAAAAATCAGAATAATTAAAAGAAAGAGATCTTATGGCTAAGAAATCGATCATAGCAAGAGGTAAGAAGCGGGAGAAAATGGTGGCCAAGTATGCTGAGTTGAGAAAGAAACTCAAAGAAGAAGGCCGCTGGGAAGAACTCGATAAACTTCCTAAGAATTCATCTCCGGTACGTTTACACAACAGGTGTCGACTCACAGGTAGACCTAAAGGTTATATGAGACAATTCGGTATTTGTCGTGTCGCTTTCCGAAAGATGGCTCTGGATGGTAAGATTCCGGGTGTGACTAAAGCGAGCTGGTAATTATAATTTGAGAGAAGAAGATTATGGCAACAACAGATCCAATAGCAGACTTTTTGACACGTATTCGCAATGCAATGATGGCTGGACATCACATTGTAGAAATACCGAGTTCTAATCTCAAAAAGAGAATTACTGAGATACTCTATGATCAGGGTTATATACTGAAATATAAGTTTGATGATGAGGGAGTACAGGGAAATATCAAGATTGCCCTGAAATACAAGAAGAATTCAAAGGATCCTGTGATTCGTAAGATGGGAAGAATCAGTAAGCCAGGTCTGCGAAAATTCTCTAAATGTGACGATCTACCCAGAATTATCAATGGACTGGGTATTGCCATCGTGTCGACCTCTAAAGGGGTAATGACCGATAAGGAAGCCAGAAAGAACAATGTAGGAGGCGAAGTCCTTTGCTACGTTTATTAATAAGTAATAATTTATTTGACGATGTCTAGAATAGGAAAATCTGAAATATCATTACCAGGCGGAGTGCAAATCTCTGTAAGTAAAGGTAATCTGGTATCCGTGAAAGGACCTAAGGGGGAATTGCAGGAGCAAGTGGATCCCGATCTGACAATCAATGAAAATGATGGTATAGTATCCATCGAGCGTCCTACTGAGCAGAAGCGACACAAAGCGATGCATGGATTGTACAATTCATTGGTTCGAAATATGGTCACTGGAGTTTCTGAAGGATACGTCAAAGAATTGGAACTGGTAGGAGTGGGATACAGAGCACAGAATGCTGGCAATTTACTGGAGTTGGCATTAGGTTACTCTCACCCAATCATGTTTTATATTCCTGATGAGTTGAAAGTTGAGGCGACAATGGAAAAGGGTAAAAACCCAACCATTCGTCTGGAAGGAATCGATAAGCAATTGATTGGCCAGGTGGCCGCTAAGATTCGCTCATTCAGAAAGCCAGAGCCTTACAAAGGAAAAGGTATTCGATTTGTTGGTGAAGAGATTAGAAGAAAAGCTGGTAAGACAGCTGCTAAATAGATTCAAAGAGTCATGGCAAGCATTAAATTAGATAGAAGAAACAGAATCAGACAGCGCATTCGAAATAAGATTGCGGGTACAGCTGATACGCCCCGTCTATCGGTATTCCGTTCGAACAAAGGTATTTATTGCCAGGTAATCAACGATCTGACCGGCGAAACTTTGGCCCAGGCAAACTCTTTAGAGTCAGGATTTGATGGTTCAGGTACCAAGAGTGAGCAAGCAAAGCGCGTGGGTCTGATGATCGCGGAGCGATGTAAAGCAAAGCAAATAGAAAATATAGTATTTGATCGCGGTGGTTATCTCTATCACGGCCGGGTTAAATCATTAGCAGAGGGTGCACGAGAAGGTGGGCTTTCATTTTAAGAATATAGTATTATGGCAAAAGAGAAAACACAAAGGGTAAAACCAGCAGATACTGAGCTTAAAGAAAAGCTTGTAAGTCTAAACCGTGTTGCGAAGGTGACGAAAGGGGGACGTACTTTTAGTTTTGCGGCCATTATGGTGGTTGGAGACGGAGAAGGTACAGTCGGTCATGGACTTGGAAAGGCCAGAGACGTGTCTGAGTGTATTGCCAAGGCGGTGGATGATGCTAAGAAGAACCTTATTAAAGTTCCTATTTACAAGGGAACCATACCTCATGAGCAGAAAGGAAAATATGGTGCTGGAAAGGTCCTCATCAAGCCGGCGGCAGATGGTACCGGTGTGATTGCGGGTGGTGCTATGAGAGCTGTTCTGGAGAGTGCCGGAGTACACAACGTACTGGCAAAATCTCAGGGATCTTCTAACCCACACAACGTGGTGAAAGCCACTATCGATGCACTGTCAAAATTGCGAAGTCCTCAACAGATCGCAAAGGAGAGAGGCATCTCTATGGAAAAACTCTTTGAAGGATAATCGATAAAATGCTCGAAATGGAAAGAGTAAGAATAACACAGGTAAAAAGTGTCATAGATCAGACTAAGCGTCAGAAGGCTACTATGCAAGCTTTGGGTTTGCGAAAAATTTCCCAAAGTATCGAGCATGATCTATCTCCGCAGATCGCAGGGATGATCAAGAAGGTAGAACATCTGGTGCGTGTCGAAAATGTTTAAATACTAAGTGCGTTTCTAATATAATATCGTGATGGAACTACATAATCTAAGACCAGCGGAAGGAGCTGTAAAACGCAGAAAGCGAATAGCCAGAGGCCAGGGAAGTGGTCGTGGAGGAACTTCTACACGTGGACACAAAGGAGCGAAATCACGTTCCGGGTACAAGCGAAAAAGAAATTTTGAGGGTGGTCAAATGCCGCTCCAAATGAGACTTCCTAAGAGAGGATTTAAAAGTCCTAACCGGGTTGAATTTAAAGTTATCAACATTGACGAATTGCAGTCATTTGCTGATAAGTATAATGTTTCTGATATTACTCCTGATGTTCTAAGATCGAAAGGGTATATCGGTAAGACGGATACTGTAAAGATTTTAGGACGTGGAGAACTTACTGGCGCGTTGAACGTTAAAGTTCATGCGTTCTCAGAATCTGCCAAGGCATCGATTGAGTCTAAAGGAGGTACTACGGAAGTAATCTAATAAGGAATGAAGAAGTTTATCAGCACCATTCAGAATATCTGGAAAATTAAAGAACTACGTAATCGTATCCTCTTTACGATGGCTATGATTGCTATTTTCCGTTTCGGCTCATTTGTCGTACTACCTGGTGTTGATCCTTCAAAGTTGGCTACTGATCCAAATCAGGGAGCCACCGACCTTTTGGGTCTTATCAATATGTTTGCTGGGGGGGCTTTCAACCGGGCCGCTATATTCGCGCTGGGTATTATGCCTTACATCACGGCATCGATCATTATCCAACTGCTGGGTTTTGCAGTCCCTTATTTCCAGCGATTACAGCAGAAGGAGGGAGAATCAGGTCGAAAGAAAATCACGCAAATTACCAGAATGCTGACACTGGCCATCACGCTGGTACAGGGAGGTACATATCTGACGTACATTCGAAGTCAGGGTGCTGTAGATCCCAATGTACCCGCTGGTGTATTCTGGATTGCCAATATAATCATCCTTTCTACAGGTACTATTTTCGCCATGTGGTTGGGTGAAAGAATTACAGATCGAGGTATCGGCAATGGTATATCGATACTTATCATGATCGGTATCATCGCAACTTTGCCTGGATCTTTTGTATTTGAATTTACATCACAGCTCAGTAGTGGAGGTTTAATCATCTTCGTACTGGAGTTGGCAGCCTTGTTCTTTGTGACGGCGGCTACTGTTCTGGTCATACAGGGTATTCGGAGGATACCTCTGCAATTTGCCAAACGGATGATTGGCCGGGGGACCGCCAATATGCCGGTTTCCGGTGCCAGAGATTACATACCTGTAAAGGTAGCAGCTGCAGGTGTAATGCCAATCATCTTCGCTCAGGCGATCATGTTCCTTCCCGCAACAGTGGCAGGATTTATGGGTGGACAATCAGGAGATGCACTAGCGGCGAACAGCTGGGTAAGAGCACTTTCCGACCCATTTGCTGTGCCTTACAATATAATTTACTTCATATTGGTCGTGGCATTCACATTTGTATACACGGCATTATTGGTAAATCCACAGCAGTACTCTGATTACCTCAAACGTCAGAATGCATTTATACCTGGTGTGAAGCCGGGTAAGCCAACAGCCGATTTTATCGATTCAGTGACTACAAGGGTTACGCTACCCGGTTCATTATTTCTGGGTCTTATCGCTATCCTACCAGCTATTGTATACTTATTGTTCAATGTCAACCAGGGATTTGCGCTATTCTTTGGTGGAACCTCACTGTTGATTTTGGTGGGAGTTGTATTGGATACATTACAGCAGATTGAAAGTCATCTGTTGATGCGTAAATATGATGGTCTTGTCAAGTCAGGCAAACTGAAAGGTCGAAGTTCGATGCAGACGATTGGCTCAGATCTGTAGAGATCCAGCTGAACCATTTATTGTAAAAGATAATTTAGTAAGTGAGTCCCTTCTCAAGTAGTTGGGACTTTCTGATTATATGATACACTATAAAAATCAAGAGGAAATTGAGAAGATAAGACGTAGTTGTCTTATTGTATGTGATGCACTTAATCGCGTGGCGGAGATTCTGAAACCTGGGGTTACTGGTCTCGAAATTGATGCCGCTGCAGAGGAAGTGATCAGAGATTATGGCGCTGTACCAGGATTTAAGGGGTACAACGGATTTCCGGCGACCTTGTGTGTGTCACGGAATGAGTGCGTGGTACATGGGATTCCTGATGACCGGGCATTTGAAGATGGAGAAATTGTATCGGTGGACTGTGGGGCATTGATTGATGGTTTCTATGGTGACTCAGCTTTCACATTTGCCATCGGTGATGTAGATGAGGCTACAATGAAATTGTTAGTTGCAACGAGAGCCAGTCTCTACCTGGCCATAGAGAAGGCAGTCGAAGGAAATCGACTGGGGGATATTGGACACGCAGTACAGCAGTATTGTGAAAAGGAATTGGGATTCGGAATAGTACGAGAATTGGTGGGGCACGGTATCGGAGAAAATCTACACGAAAGTCCGGAAGTGCCTAACTATGGAAAGCGAGGGATGGGGTCAAAGCTGAAGTCAGGACTTGTGATAGCTATTGAGCCCATGGTGAATCTTGGTAAGAGACAGATCATGCAGTCGAAGGACGGATGGACAATTATTACCAAGGATCGGTTGCCATCAGCACATTATGAGCACACGGTTGCTGTCGGGAAAACGGCTCCTGATGTTTTGTCAGATCATACCCGTCTGGAGGAGACCGTGAAAAATAATAAAGATCTTAAGGAAATTTCAATAAAAAATTAGATATTTGCACTCCGAAATTTTGGTATGGCGAAACAAGAGTTAATAAAACAGGATGGAATTATCGAAGAAGCACTCTCAAATGCAATGTTTAGAGTGCGCTTAGAGAATGACCATCAAATAGTTGCCACAATTTCAGGTAAAATGCGGATGCATTACATTAGAATTCTTCCAGGTGATAAGGTTTCTGTGGAGATGTCTCCCTATGATCTGACACGTGGCAGAATCATTTATCGATATAAGTAATAACACATTATGAAGGTTAGAGCTTCGATCAAGAAAAGATCATCAGATTGTAAAATCGTAAGACGTAAAGGTAAACTGTACGTCATTAATAAAAAGAACCCTAAGTTCAAGCAACGACAGGGATAAACCGCAGGAAATATGGCACGAATTGCAGGTGTAGATTTACCGAGATCAAAACGAGGAGTCATTGGATTGACATACATCTTTGGCATTGGTCGTTCGAAGGCTGCTGAGATACTCGAGAAGGCAGGCATTGAACAGAGTACCAAGGTGGAAAATTGGACGGACGAAAACGTACGTTCTATCAGTAGCATTATCCAAGAGGAGTATAAGGTTGAGGGTGAGTTGAGATCTGAGGTGCAAATGAACATCAAGCGATTGATGGACATTGCTTGTTATAGAGGACTGAGACATCGTAGAGGTCTTCCTGTGAGAGGACAAAGAACACAGACTAACGCACGTACCAGAAAGGGACGACGTAAGACTGTAGCAAATAAGAAAAAGGCAACTAAATAATATCTATCTAATACCGCTAGGGTCGAGATATGGCTAAAGTAAAGAAGAAAAGAAAAGTAAAAGTTGAAGCAGAGGGATTGGTTTATATCCAGGCGAGCTTCAACAATATTATCATTTCACTTACCAATAAGCAAGGACAGGTGATCTCCTGGGCATCTGCTGGTAAAGCAGGGTTTAGAGGTTCTAAGAAGAATACCCCTTATGCAGCTCAGATTGCTGCATCTGATGCGGCAAAGGTTGCTTTTGACGCTGGTATGCGTACTGCAGAGGTTTTCGTGAAGGGTCCTGGTTCTGGTCGAGAGGCTGCTATCCGTGCTATCGATGCCTCAGGTATCAAAGTGAGACGTATTCAGGACGTTACACCTATTCCTCACAACGGTTGTAGACCTCCCAAGAGAAGAAGGGTCTAGTCTAATATCTAAATTTTAAGAGACAACAATGGCAAGATATACAGGTCCACGAACTAAGAAATCTAGGGCTTTCGGTCAACCAATCTATGGATTTGATAAGCATTTAGAAAGACGAAAGTTTCCTCCAGGTGAACATGGTAATAAGCGCAGAAGACGCCAGCGTTCTGACTATGCGCTTCAGTTGATGGAGAAGCAAAAGGCTAAGTATACATACGGTGTACTGGAGCGTCAGTTTCGAAACCTATTTGACAAAGCAAGTCGAAAAGGTGGTGTGACCGGTGAAGTGCTCTTACAATTGCTTGAATCCAGATTGGACAATACTGTATACCGTCTTGGCCTGGCTCCAACCAGAGCAGCAGCTCGTCAGTTGGTGACGCACAAGCATATTCTAGTGAATGGAGTGGTCACAAACATTCCTTCTTGTTTGTTGCGCTCAGGAGATGTGATCTCTGTAAGAAATAAGTCACAGGGTCTGGAGGTCATCAGAGACTGTGTAGCCACCAAATCCGATGTACGTAAGTTCCCATGGTTAGAATTTACTTCTGACAAACTGCAAGGACAGTTTCTGGAGTACCCTACCAGAGAACAGATACCGGAAAATATCAATGAGCAGTTGATTGTCGAACTTTATTCTAAGTAAGACTGTCTGGCAGGCATTTTCAATTTCTTCTTTCTCCTAATTAGCTGAAATAATATGAGCATATTAAGTTTTCAAAAGCCCAACAAAATACTTCTGCAGAAGGCCGATGATTTTGAAGGCACATTTGAGTTCAAGCCACTTGAGCCAGGATTTGGTCAGACAATTGGAAATTCGCTGAGAAGAATCTTGCTCTCATCTTTGGAAGGTCATGCTGTTTCTGCCGTGAGGATTGCAGGAATTGATCATGAATTTTCTACCATCAAAGGAGTGCTCGAAGATGTTGTTGACATCATTTTGAATATAAAGCAGATCAGACTCAAGCCAGCCATTACTGATGGTGATGGAGAGTTGGGTGAAGAAAAGATCTACATCACACTGAGAGGTAAAGAGGTTTTCACTGCTGGAGACATCGAGGAGCATACCAATATCTTCAAAGTGATGAATCCGGACTTGCATATTTGCCACATGGACTCTTCTGTGAATCTTGAGATGGAGCTGACTGTGACTAAGGGTCGCGGATACATTCCTGCTGACGAGAACCTTCCTAAGGATGCTCCGATCGGTGTAATCCCCGTGGATGCTATTTATACGCCAATTAAGAATGTTTCTTACCACGTAGAGAATACACGGGTAGGTCAGCAGACGGATTATGAGAAACTGACTATCAGTGTGAAAACTGATGGAACGATTCATCCTGAAGAAGCGATCAAAGAAGCATCCAGAATCATGATTCAGCATCTGATTCTGATCACCGATGAGAACATCACATTCGAAGATGCTGCTCGCAGCGAAGATACCGTGGTGGATGAGCACATTCTACACATGCGTAAGTTACTGAAGACTTCTTTGGAGGATCTCGATCTTTCTGTCAGGGCATACAACTGTTTGAAAGCAGCCAAGATCAATTCCCTGGGAGAGCTTGTTCAGTATGAAATGCATGAACTGTTGAAGTTTAGAAATTTCGGTAAGAAATCACTCGTTGAGATTGAAGAGCTGCTGGCCAACAAAGGTTTGACCTTTGGAATGGACCTGGCACCTTACAAACTCGACGAAGACTAGGAAATAAATTTAAATGCAATCTACCGGCGTTGATGAAAATTCCGCGGGTGTTGCGAGGATCTATTAATTATTAATCATGAGACATAGCAAAAGCTTTAATCATCTCAAGCGTAAGAAAGGGCACAGAAGAGCACTCCTTGCGAACATGGCTAATTCATTGATTGAGCACAAGCGAATCAATACTACACTGGCTAAGGCAAAAGCACTTAGAAAGTACGTAGAGCCTATCCTTACAAAGGCAAAGCAGAATACTACACACTCAAGACGTGTAGCATTTGCTTACTTGCAAAACAAGGAATCAATTAAGGAATTGTTCGGTCCCATTGCCGATGCAATTGCAAGTAGACCGGGTGGTTACACAAGAGTCATTCGCACCGGCTTTAGGCAAAGCGATGGGGCAGAGATGGCTATGATCGAATTGGTTGATTTTAATACGATCTATACAAATACAAAGCCTGCT
>JAUILM010000072.1 GCA_030432855.1 Bacteroidia bacterium | reverse complement strand
GTCTGGCAATCCAGTAGTATAACTGCATCTTTGGTCCCAAAAACACTGGCATACTGGTCCATCAAACCACAGTGGGTTCCCACATACTTATGCTCTACATGTTGACATAGTAATGCCATATCCAGATCAGATAGGTCTATGCTCAGATGATGACCTAGTGCCATGGCAGTTGCTACCTCCAGGGCGGCAGAAGAAGATAGTCCGGAACCCTGTGGAATATCACCAGTGAACACTATGTGTACTCCCTGCTTCCTTTGATATCGTACCCTAAACTCATTAATGACACCCAACACATATCCACGCCATCCCCTATGATCCACTGACATCGGATCCTCAAAGTGCACCATGTCTCCTTCGATGTCCATGGCGAGTACTTTGGACTGGTCCGATCCACTGGGACCAATAGCCATGTAGATAGATCGATCTATAGACATCGGAAGGACCATTCCATCATTGTAATCTATATGCTCACCGATGATATTGATCCTGCCGGGAGCTTTCAGGAGGGTGGGTTCAGTGCCAAACGTTTTTTGAAAAACCTGTCTTAATTGTTCGATCTTGTGAGACATGTAAGGAATTATGATTGTCAGCAAGCAGCTCGCAGCATATTGAACCCTGCTCTTTAAAATACGTTACTTTTATACAGAATAATTGGACTCGAATATATGCAGATCAAAGTTCTTGCCTTCGGTATAGCGAAGGAAATTTTGGGTAATCGACAGCTTAGTCTTGAGTTGCCTGAGGCTGCTTCGGTAGAAGATCTGAAAGATCATCTTGTGCAACAATTTCCCGATTTCGAAAAATTGCGGTCGCTATCCATAGCCGTCAATCAAAATTATGTAGAAGATAGCCGGAGCCTGCATCCACAAGATGAGGTAGTCATTATACCACCAGTGAGTGGCGGATAAAAACAGACCCAATGTCAACAAATATCGAAATTCGACATACCGATCTTGATGTGCAATTTTGTACGGACTATGTAACGGACGCGTCTTGTGGAGGAATTGCTGTGTTTGTAGGCACGGTTCGAAACGCAACTTCGGGTAAGAAAGTACAGGGCCTGACATTCGAAGCATATGAGCCCATGGCTATCAAGGAGATGCAAAAAATTGCCGACAGGATCACAAATCGCTGGCATGCCAGGAAGGTCAGTATGCACCACCGGGTAGGTGATTTGGATATCACAGGTATTGCCGTCATCATTGCTGTATCTACTCCGCATCGGGCGGCTGCCTTTGAAGCCTGCCAATATGCCATTGATACACTAAAGGAAACCGTTCCCATATGGAAGAAGGAACGATTCGAAGATGGCGAAGTTTGGGTGGCCGCACATCCCTAGGAAACTGTTGAAACACTCAGATCGCGCTGAAAATTACTTTACACATCTTCCTGAATTCTTACGACTTTAATTTTCGCAGATCCTCTGGTGTATTCATATTAAAGAAATCCTTTGGATATTTTGTCCTGTAAATCTTACAATTAGACTCGATCAGAACTTTCTGGAGTCCCCGCTGATCGTTCTGAAAAGCTGATTGAAGCCGGGATCGAACTTTCATATGGTATAAAGCAAAAGTCGGTTCAAGCGTGTGCCCGTCCAAAGTGGGTACAACTGACTCATAGTGCGATTCGAACTGTTCAAGAAGCTCCTGCACGGTTCGGGCACTAATTTTCGGCAGGTCCACAGCTGACACCAGCCATGAGTAGCTTGGATAAGTTTCCATAGCCGACAGGATCCCCCCTATAGGACCCGCATTTTGGTACACATCATCAATGATAGCAATGTCTGCCATTGAAAAGTGTTGGTCTTTCCGCTTAGAGATAAAAACTTCAGAAACAAACGGTGAAATGGTTTCGACACATCGTTGGATTTGGGTCATACCCTGCAGCTGAATATTCGATTTGTCCCGGCCCATCCTACTACTCTTCCCCCCGGTGAGAATAAGCCCGTGAAATTTATCTTTCACGATCGTGAAAAGTCTCTCTTCCCCCCTTTCTTCGACATTAATTTCACCTCAACAATTCTCATATCGTGGGTAAAAGCTTTGCACATGTCGTACACAGTCAGCGCTGCAATTGAGGCTCCTGTGAGGGCTTCCATTTCTACGCCTGTCTTCCCATCCACCGTGGCGGTACAATCAATCTGGATATGGTTCTCATCAAAAACTGAGATATCGACCGTGCACTTATTCAATCCCAGTGGGTGGCAAAGAGGTATTAGATCACTGGTCTTCTTGGCACCCATTATGCCCGCAAGAATCGCCGTCTGAAAAACCGGCCCCTTTTTAGTCTGCATGTCTTCTCCTTCCAGTTGCTGCATAACTTCTTTTGGCAGGAAGACTAATGCACGTGCTGTTGCTGATCGCTTTGTGACCTTCTTATCACCCACATCAACCATGCTGGGATTGTCATTGGCATCTAAATGACTAAAAGATTTGCTCATAGTGCGTGTCGGTATTTGATGATTGGATACGTACTTCCAGTTGGAAACGTTTGCTGATCTTCGGGCAATTGCATAAAGGCATCTGCATCGGCGAGATTGGCAAGGTCCCCTGAGCCCTGACCCGACATCGGAATTGCGGTGTATTGCCCACCCTTGTATTCCAGTCGTACGGGAGCAAAATAAGTCAATGGCGGTTTAAAATGAATATCCTCTTTCAAGGTTGCCATTTCTTTATGCTCAACCACACCTAAACTATTTTTTAGCCAGGGTTTAAAATATTTTTCCATACAAAGAAAACAAGACACTGGATTTCCAGGAAGCGCAAAAACAAATTGATTTCCTGCTTCCCTGGCTCCAAACCAAAAAGGCTTTCCGGGGCGCTGTTTTACTTTGTAGAAATATCGGGATACTCCGTTCTCTTCGAGTGTCTCTGGAATGTAATCATATTTACCCCGGGAACTTCCACCGATAAAGACCAATATTTCAAAATCATTTAAGAGTTGTCTGACGCCTTTTATCACTGCTTCATGGTCATCGGTCAGATGTCGGATGGCTACCGGCAAGCCCAGCGATTGCACTGCCGCCTGCAGCATCAAGGCATTTGATGCCCGGATCTGATGAGGCTCCGGTGTCTGATCAATGGGCACCAGCTCATCGCCAGTGGAGACAATGACTACAGAGGGTAGTTTGTGGACTTTCAGATGAGTCTTACCTACTGTGGCACCAATGGCAATCTCGGCAGCACCCATCACCCGACCTTTAGGGACAATAGGCTCACCTTTCGTCCTGTCTGTACCCTTGCCATGTACATTTTGCCCGGTTTTCACATTATCAACTAAAATGGTAGCCTCCCCATTCTCTATCGTCACATCTTCGTATCGAATGACGGTATCCAATCCATCGGGAAGTACGGCTCCCGTCATTATCTCAACACAGGATGACTCATCTTTGATGGCATATCGCGGCTCTCCTGCAGCCACCACTTTTTCAATCTTATACACGGCCTGACCTTTTTCATAATATGCACCCTTGATGGCGATTCCATCCATAGTCACTCGATTGTAGGGTGGAAAGTCACGGTCGGCGACTATTTCCTCCGCCAAAACCCTACCCAGGGATTTATCCAGAGGTACTGTTTCCAGATGGATCGGCAATAATGATCTGCCCAGAATATCCTCTGCTTCTTTCACTGAAATCATTAAACGTGTTTTTTTTATCCTCCGATGGTTGACATGGACTCAGAAATAGGAAATGAGCCTCGTTGTTTTTCAGCCGCAAAACCATCCACAGCCTTGTGTTTTACAGCATCTGCTATAGCATCTCCAATCTGCTTGTCAGATGCATTTTGTCGCATCAAATCTCGGATATTAAACACACCCTGATCATACAAACAAGTCCGAATCATGCCTTTGGGAGTGACCCTAATACGATTACAAGTACCACAGAACGTGCGACTATAGGCGGCTATAATACCCAGGGATCCCTGAAAGCCCGGGACCGAATATTTAGTGGAAGTGGCTCCGGATGGCACCTGCTCCTTACGAATGTCGGGATATTCAGATTGTAGCACCCCGTATATCTTTCGGAAATCCCAGGTAGTACCGGAGTTCTCTGCTCCCGTCCCATTAAAAGGCATCTCCTCAATGTACCGTACATCGACCAATTTTTCAGCAGCAAGGTTGGCCATCGGTATTATATCTTCTGTGTTCCTGCCTTCCATCACTACCATATTGATTTTGGTAGGAATTTCATGTGTCAGAAGACTATCCAATGTATCCAGCACCTTATGTAATTCATCCCTACGGGTGATTGTCTTAAATCGCTCCCGATCCAGACTATCTAATGAGAGGTTGATGCTCTTGATACCTAGATCCTTCAGTTCTGGAATAAACTCCTTGGTGAGTGTCCCGTTAGTCGTGATATGAATTTCCTTGAGCGGAGACCTTACCACCTGGCGAATAAAATCCATTAAGTCTTTTCTCAGAAACGGCTCACCTCCTGTGATTCTCAGCTTTTCAATACCGAGATCTGTCATTATGTTAATGACTCTGACCATCTCCTCGTAAGTCAACAATTCCTGCCGGGCTACATAGTCAATCCCCTCTTCCGGCATGCAATAAAAGCACCTCAGATTGCAACGATCGGTCACTGCAAGCCGCACATAATTTATATTTCTGCCATGGCTATCGACTAACATATGCATCTACTCCTAAAAACTAAAGATAGTATTATCTGCAAAACGCATTTATGGGAAGAAAGATCACATCTACCCTCTATTTTCTTTCCGCCAGACAACTTTAAGTGCCGACCACTTCGCATCGACAGCGCAGACCTTCACATCCACCAGACCCAAACTCAATGCTGTGTCCCGAATGACATCCTCGGTCACATCCGTCGGAATGCGTGCACTTTTCTTGTACCATGAAACCCAGATCATTCCGGATTTCGTAATCATGTCCTTACCCTCTTGAATCGCTTCTTCGACCGTCCTGGCATCCGTGGCAAACCAATGTATACCATCCAGGTTTTCACCATCATTTACAAAATGCACATCCTCTACCGGGCCCAGCAACTCTTTATAGTCGGAGGGTTCATTAATGATGCGCCACTTACTGTCAGGCTTCATCCCCAACTTCTTATAGAGCGGTTTCCCTGAATATCCATGTGCCATTTAAGAAAATTTACCAGGAAGATCGGTTACGCTTCCAGTTGATTACCATATTAACAATACGATTATAGTTGGCCATTCCATCATGAATCTTGTTGGATTTTAAGTAAGCATCATACATTGTATTTCTTAATCGTGGAGCGATATCTGGATATTTTCTGATCGCCTCATCAATCTCATCCAGATCTCTTTGGACTGACTCGGGCAGTGCGGCGAATGTACTCTCGTATCGTTCGGGGTCAAGTCTACGAAACGAATGTCTCAAATATCTCCAATACCCTAATTCTCCTGAATATTGGATCAAAGGATATGGTGATTGACTGCACAGTACATAGGCCAGAAAGTTGCAGTCTCCTTCACCCGTGACTCCCAGTGCATGGAAGAACTCGTGCGCCATGACAAAGGGTTTTTGCAGTTTGTGCAGACCGGGATCAATATTGCACTCACCAGAAAGTGGATTGTAAAAACCAGCTGTACCCCATCGCAACAGTATACCGGCTGGTACCAACTGTCGGCAGCGTATCCTCCCTGAAACATTGTAACCCAATTCTTCTGCCAGTTCAGCTGAAGACTTTCTCAATGTCACCTCCAGCAGATTGTAGTGATTCCTTAATAATGTCTCGTTCAGGATCTCATCATGCTTTGTTCTGATTGCAGCCAAAGAACTAGCCACAGACTGACATTCATCCAAAAAGTCTTCCTGTTCTATCAGACCTGGCTGCCAGCTAAGCCGTTCTTCCATGGAAAGTCGATCGTAGTTGAAACCCCACATGAAATAAAACAGAAAAACTACCCATCCGCCAAGTGATAGCAATGCCTTCCCAAAGTCTGTCCAGGCACTTGCTTTCTTGAGTGAGATCTGTCGAATTCTTCGCACCCGCCAGGTAATCCAAACGATGATAGCCATCAGTAAGACATAGAAAAACGGAAATCCCAGGAGACTGATGGTATGGTCTAAGATCCAACGTACGATAGGATAGACTCCATGACCATACCAGGATTCGATAAATGGAGACGAAGCAAATTGGTGTATCATAATTGCCACTATCGCCAAAGCAGGTCCGATCAACCATCGGTATTTACGAAAGCGATGCATAATGTATAATTGGCGACATTTTAATGATACCCATGAACCTGAATAGTACCGACTGCGTTGAAGACAATGTGCTGCAACAGCAAGCAAGTCTTGAAAAGTAACCAACGATTGCTAATCTTGGTTATTTTTGCAGCCCATAATTTATTTATCAACAGTAAAATTTTAGAAATAATGGCTTTTGAATTCACAGATTCTAACTTTCAGGAGACTGCTCTTGATCAGGAAGGATTGGCAGTTGTTGACTTTTGGGCAGAATGGTGTGGCCCCTGTCGATTGGTGGGACCAATCATCGAAGAACTGTCCAAGGACTATGATGGCAAGGCCCTGGTAGGCAAGGTGAATGTGGATGAGCATCCTGAAGTTTCGATGAAATATAATGTGCGAAGCATTCCTACCATTTTGTTCATCAAGAACGGTGAGGTAGTACATAAGCATGTAGGTACTGCAACTAAAGCAGCACTTTCGGAAAAAATCGAATCGCATATCTGATATTGGTTGCGATCCAATTGAAATCAAAGCTCTTATTCTTCGTTAGGATAAGAGCTTTCTTATTTTTAGCATATGAGTTATTTTGACAACTATAACCTCAAGGATCTTGAGAACCTCGATTTGATAGCCCGTCAGGTCGTTGAAGGGTTTATCATTGGGCTGCATAAAAGTCCTTTTCATGGTTTTTCCGTAGAATTTGCTGAACATCGGCTATACAATCAGGGAGAAAGTACCCGAAATATTGATTGGAAGGTCTATGCTCGAACCGATAAGATGTTCACAAAACGCTTTGAGGAGGAGACCAATCTGCGTTGTCAAATTGTCCTGGACATCTCATCGTCCATGTACTTTCCGGATCTTGAAGGTAACCAAAGCCTAAAAGTGAATAAGATCAAGTGGGCATCCCTGGCATCGGCTTCATTGATGATGTTACTGAGAAAACAACGTGACGCCTTCGGTCTCAGCCTCTTTGACAATGACGTGCGCCAACATACTCCGGCCAGAAGCAGCACTTCTCACTACAAGCTTCTGCTGACATATCTTGATAAAGCTATCAACGATGCAAAACCCGATAAGGGAACCAGCGCGGCAAAGGCCCTTCACCAGATTGCGGATAGTATTCATAAGCGTTCACTGGTGGTGATCTTCAGTGATATGTTTGATCGTATAGAAAATCCAGATCACTTGTTTGCTGCGCTACAACACCTCAAACATGCGAAGCATGAAGTATTATTATTTCATGTGGTGGACAAAAAAATGGAGATGGATTTTGAATTTGAAAACAGGCCTTACCTATTCATCGATGTCGAGTCAGGAGAACGGGTAAAAGTGCAACCCCATGAGGTAAAAAAGCTTTACACTGAAAAATTAGCGGAATTCAAAGAGCAACTAAAACTCAAATGTCTGCAATATAAAATCGATCTCGTAGAAGCGGATATTGCCGAAGGATTCAAGTCTGTCCTTCAGTCATATTTGATCAAAAGAAGCAGAATGAACTGATCCTACGTGGGATTTAGCTTTACACTTATGCTTTCCAATATCGTTTTACAATGGCTCCGTAAACTGGGTCTCAGGGATGTGATCGATCGTCTCAGAATGTCGTGGCAAAAGTTGACCCTGGCAAAACAAAACCGTGCATTTCGCAGTGAGTATCCAGATGTCAATCTGCCTAAGGATGATATCATGTATGAGACATTCAATCTCAACTATCGAAAATATTTCGAGGGAGGCCGAAAGACCGCAAAAGAGATTTTATCGCACTTTCAGAAGGCTTCTAAAAAAGACTATCCGGATTCTATTCTTGACTGGGGGTGTGGGCCAGGACGAGTGATTCGGCATATGCCAGAACTCCTTCCATCGGCTACTAAGGTAGTAGGATCAGATTTCAATGGAGAAACGATAGAATGGTGTCAGCGGCAAATACCCAATATTGAGTTTGTCCAGAATGCCTTGATGCCACCGATCCAACTGAAGAACGAGAGTATAGAGTGGGTATATTGCATCTCAGTATTTACCCACTTATCCAGAGATGCCCATCATGCCTGGATTCAGGAAATCTACCGAATACTGCAAAGGGGTGGATACTTTCTCATGACCACGCAGGGGGATGCATTTATTAATAAACTTACCGCCTCAGAAGTCAAAATGTACAGTGATGATCAAATTGTAATCCGGGATGGTGTCGAAGAAGGCCGAAGGACCTTCAGTGCCTTTCACCCACCTGCCTACATCAAGGCACTGACAAGAGACTTCAAGGTACAGAAACATATACCCGGAACAGGTAGCAAGAATCAACCTCAGCAAGACATTTGGGTCCTTTCGAAAGGTGGTTAGATTTCTTGACAATTCTCTATCCAGGTAAAAGTCCTATATTTCTACTCATTCAATGAATACCATTTATGATTAAACTATCTGAAATATCTACTGACGCTCCAGGCGGCTTTAAGAAAAAAGAAACCAAGGAGGAGCGAGAAAACCTTTCCAGAAGAATCGGTGAACTACAACATCTCATGTATGCCGAAGAAAAGAGAAGCATGCTGGTCGTATTCCAGGGCATGGACGCCAGTGGCAAAGATGGAGCCACCAAGAAAGTATTTCGATTTTGTAGCCCCTCGGGTACATGGGCCAAGGCATTCAAAAAACCTTCAGATCTCGAATTTGCTCACGATTTCCTCTGGAGAATCCATCAAATGGCGCCAAAGAAGGGAAGGATTCAGATATTCAACCGATCGCACTACGAGGACGTCCTGATACAGCGCGTACACAAATGGATCGATGAAGAGCATGTTTCACAGCGTATCAACGCCATTAATCAATTTGAGGAACTTCTTCAGTTTGATAACAACACGACAGTGGTCAAGTTTTACATGCACCTGAGTCGCGAGCGACAGAAAGAAAAGCTACAGGAAAGAATCGATGTACCCTCCAAGAACTGGAAACACAATTGGGGTGACTGGAAAGAAGCTGAGTTATGGGATCAATATATGTGGGCTTACGAGGATGCCATCAATCGAAGTACTATACCCTGGTACATCGTACCATCAGATCGACGATGGTATCGTGACTACTTCGTGGCAAAAACTATCGTCGATATCATGGAGGGATTCAACATGCAGCTACCCATACTATCTGAAGAAGAAAAGAAATATGGACAAGGTAAGAGTTGATAAATGGTTGTGGAGTGTCCGGATCTTCAAGTCCAGAACGATTGCCTCAACTGCCTGTAAAGCAGGTAAGGTAAAATTGGGTGATCAAAAGTTAAAGCCGTCTCATCTGATCGTGGTTGGAGATCAGTTATTGGTCCAAAAAAATGGCTACAATTTACAGTTTGAAGTGGTAAAACTTCTACAGAAACGTGTTTCTGCCCCACTAGCTCAAGAGGCTTATGTAGACCATACACCCGCGGATGAACTCAACAAATACGAGAAGTGGTTTGTAGGTAAGGCCGCCCCCGAGCACAGAGAAAAAGGTGCCGGACGACCCACCAAGCGCGAACGCCGGGTACTGGAGTCTTTCAAGGATGATTACATCGAGGAAGATTAAAACCACAAATTCAATCTTCTTTGCCACCATCAGCATTCCAATAAATCAGATAATCGTTTTACCTTAAAGGTGGCTAAAACCGAATTCTAACCTTATGAAGCGACTACTACTTCCCTTACTATTGTCTATCTGTATACCAACCCTTGCACTGGCACAGAGTGGTGGACTGGACGATAAAATCAATGAACTCTTCACTCCCATTGCCAATTGGTGGGTATCCTTTGTTCTCACCAGTATACCCATCGGTGGAGGTTTGAGCGTACCTATCGTTCTCCTACTACTGGTGGGAGGTGCCTTGTTTTTTACCCTGCGATTTGGGTTTGTGAACATTACCAGGTTTCCAATGGCCATTAATGTGGTTAGAGGCAAGTATGACGACCTGGAGGGAAGTGATGAACCCATCACCACAGATACCGTCAGAGTGGTGGATGGTGATGTGCTTGACACCATCAAGGTGGAAGGAAAGCAGGGTGAAGTTAGTCACTTTCAGGCTCTCGCTGCCGCTGTCTCGGGTACGGTCGGTCTGGGAAATATCGCCGGTGTGGCAGTTGCCATCGTCATGGGTGGTCCGGGTGCTACATTCTGGATGATTCTGGCTGGACTTCTTGGCATGTCATCTAAATTCGTTGAGTGTACATTGGGCGTTACCTACCGGGATGTCGATGCTACCGGCCGCGTGTATGGTGGTCCTATGTATTATCTTTCGAAAGGTCTAAAAGAACGAGGGTTTCCAGGAGCGGGCCGTGTACTGGCTGTATTATTCGCCATACTTTGTATCGGTGCATCCTTTGGAGGAGGAAACATGTTTCAATCCAATCAGGCGGCATCTCAAATCATGACGCAATTTGATATGACATCCGGTGCAGCAGGAACCCTATTGGGTGTGGTCATGGCAGTGCTGGTCGGTATCGTGATCATCGGTGGTATCAAGCGGATCGGAAATATCGCTGAGAAAATTGTACCCTTCATGGCTGTTCTCTATGTCTTATCATGTCTTGCTGTGATTGTGCTTAATTTTAGTCAGTTGGGATCTGCTTTCGGGCTGATATTCCGGGAGGCATTTAATCCAACGGCAGTAGCCGGTGGCTTTGTGGGAGTTATCCTGACGGGATTCAGAAGGGCAGCATTCTCCAATGAGGCCGGTGTGGGATCAGCTGCGATTGCCCACTCAGCAGTAAAAACCAGATATCCGGCTAGTGAGGGCGTTGTGGCCTTATTAGAACCCTTCATTGATACCGTGTTGATTTGTACTATGACAGCGCTGGTGATCATCGTAACTGGTAATTACCTGGATACATCCGGGCTAAATGGCGTAGATCTCACAACCCAGGCATTCGAATCTTCCATTCCGGGTTCTTCTTATCTCCTGACCGCTGCGATTGTATTGTTTGCATTCAGTACTATGCTATCATGGTCGTATTATGGGCTGCAATCCTGGCTGTATCTTTTTGGAAGGAGCAAGATAGCAGACATAGTGTACAAGGTAATCTTCGTGCTCTTTATTATCGTGGGTTCCGCTTCAAGTTTGCAGGCAGTTATTGACTTCTCCGATGCCATGATACTTGCTATGGTTTTCCCCAACATGATTGGACTCTTAATACTATTCCCGAAAGTAAGAGAGGAACTCAACAAGTACCTCACTGCCATTAAAGAAGCCATCACTTAGTGACCGAAGCTTACATCGGTTTAGGAAGTAATCAGGGAAATAGACACCAGAACCTTCAACATGCAATCAGGGCATTGGATGAAAGGGTACAGGTCCTTGATCGTTCTGCTATATATCGGACTAAGGCCTGGGGTCTTGAGGATCAGCCCGATTTCTTTAATCAGGTATTGCAAGTGCAAACAGAAATGACACCCGAGGGATTGCTGGAGGTCACTCAGGAGATAGAACATAAGCTGGGAAGACGGCGTGAAATCCGATGGGGACCCAGAACTATCGATCTGGACATCTTAATGTATGGTGAATTGATACAACATGGCGAGTCATTACGAATACCTCATGCTGGAATTCCCGACAGGAACTTTGTATTGACCGGCATGATGGATCTGGCTCCTAATTTAAGACACCCTGTTTTGGGTAAGACAATACGAGAGTTGTATCTTCAATGTTTGGATACATTGGACGTCTTATTGATTGAATCTTGATGGAATCATATCCTCTGCCATACCGGTATATTTGTATAGAAGGTAACATAGGAAGTGGTAAAACTTCTTTGGCGAACAAACTCGCCAAGCTCTATAACGGCAAGCTTTTGCTTGAACAATTTACCGATAATCCCTTTCTGCCATTCTTTTACCAGGACCCTGACCGATATGCTTTTCCTGTCGAAATATTCTTCATGACAGAACGCCATAAGCAAATGCAAAAGCATATTCTGACACATGATCTTTTTGCAGAGCATATTTTTGCCGATTACTGTTTTACAAAGACCCTGCTGTTTGCACGAAACAACCTCCATGATGAGGAATTCAGAATATTTCAGCACCTTTTCCAACTATTGGAAAACCCCTTCCCTTACCCCGATCTTCTCGTCTACCTTCATCGGTCCACCCCCCGACTTCTTGAACTTATAAGTGAACGGGGACGTAACATGGAAACGCCTATCACAGAAGATTACCTCATGACGATTCAAAACGCCTACTTTGAATACTTCAGGAGTGAAAACAGCTACCCGATCCTGATTATCGATGTCGAGGACATGGATTTTGTTAAGAAAAAAGAAGATTTAGACGAGATCATTCGTTTGATTTCTCAAAAATACCAACCGGGAGTACATAGAGTCAGTATCCGCTAGATCACAACAGGAGCTGTGATTTCCCGACGATGATTGCTTACTGTTGATCGAAAAAAGATCTGAAACCGCGAACAAGATTAATATTTTTGCTGTATCACATTGGCACATTGTAGATAGAATATGAGAAACTTCATCAAAATTATTTTTGGCTCTTGCCTCGGCGTAATTCTGGCTCTGGTTGTATTGGGATTTGTACTTTCCTTTTATACGGCATCGCTGATGACAGCTGGCAGCGGATCATCATCGATTACAAGCAACTCTGTACTAAAAATTTCCTTTGATCAGCCCATCCCGCAAAAGACTAA
>JAUILM010000908.1 GCA_030432855.1 Bacteroidia bacterium | reverse complement strand
ATTTCCAAGGTCCGGGAAATACTTAAGAAGGGTGCACGGGGAGTAGCCATTCTATATTCGGCAAACTACAGACAAACACAATTGATTCAGGACACCTATGCATCAAATCAGTGGAAAACGGGAGTAAACGGTTCAAATCAGGCAGCAGTAGTACACTGTGTTGAACAATTAATAGACCATTCCTATAAGGAGCTACAGGGAAAATTCCGGGTAGCACCGATTACTACCATGACATATGATCATTATGATGGTTTAGAACTCAAGGATGTTGTGGTTGCTGACCTTGAAAAAATCAGAACTTTACTTGATGAAGGTTGGTATGTACTGGGATGGATGAATCAGGAAACACAACCACACTATGCTATTGGTGGTGGTGTGTCAGGAGTAATGGACCCCGATTTAAAAGACATGATCCAACGTGCTCTGGCCGAATTTGCCATTGAGTACTCCATGTGATCAAATTTCTTAAAGGTCTGATGATCACTCATTTTCATCGATATTCTTTTGCTGGGGGTCTGTAATTGTTGATTTTGCTAGTATGGATATTGTACATGACTTTACGGGATTGATTCACCTTGGAGGGTCCATCTTTGCCCTGCTGATGGGTACACTGGTGTTAGTGGGAAAGAAGGGAACCCAATCACATAGGGCTATCGGGTACCTGTATGTTGTATCAATGTTACTCACACTTTCATCTTCTTTATTTATTTATCGTCTCTTTGATGCTTTTGGACCATTTCACATCTTTACTGTAATTGGGTTTATTTATCTACTTCTTGGAGTGCTTCCGGCCGTTCTCAGATCTTCTAATTGGTTGCGACGACATATTCTATTTATGTACTGGTCTGTGTTTGGGTTATATGCAGCGTTTTTTGCAGAAATTGCTGTCAGAGTCCCGAGCGTCTCATTTTGGTGGGGTGTGCTATTTTCAGTGGTAGTTGTAACATGCATTGGTGCAGGACTATACGGAAAATATCGAAAGTCCTGGATTGGAATCCATGGGGAATTTCAATAACAACTTTGAAAATCACATTTTTAGCCTGATTTCGGTTTGAATGTAATTGCTGCTTGTTGCACTTTTACTCTGGATCGAGATATACTGCATTTTTTTGAGTAGTGGGGTGTCAGATTTATTACTAACACTCAAATGAATGTACTATGAAAAATCTGCAGAAGTGCATGATAAGTGCTATCCTACTCGTCATGATGCTGTGCTCTCTGGAAGCCCAACATTTTTCGGCTGGAGTACAAGGAGGCCTGTCTTTTTCCCAGTTAGATGGAGATCAGTTCACAGGCTACGATAAAAAGGGTATTTGGTTTGGCATCAGGGGGCAGACTAGCTTGTCTAGTTTCACAGAGTTAATGGTAGAGCTAAACTATGTACAGAAAGGCAGTCGTTTTGGTCGTACGCAGAATAGCGAGCATAAGAATCGACTCATTGCTCTCTCCTATGCTGAAGTTCCAGTTATTTTCAGATTTCATAAAAAGAAAAAAACAGCCCTTTTCTACGACCTGGGTTTTTCAGTTTCTTTTTTAATAAACGAGCATTTACGATTTAATCGATCTCCAAAAATGGAGCAAAGTATTGCAGACATTATTCCCGACTTTGAGCGAAGAGAACTCAATGGTCTTTTAGGTATGGGAATGTCGTTCAGTAATCGATTAGGGTGTTTCGTGAGGACTTCCATTGGGATGAGTCTGTTATATAAAAATGAGAATCCCACGGATGGTAGCCAGTTCATTAATAATGTATTTGTGCATCAACGAGATCAGTCAGTTCATATCAGTCATCTGAGAAATTATCATATCCTTGTCGGTACTTTTTACTTGATTTAATGCATCTAACCAGCAGGTTTGCTAAATTTATTTCATGAGCAGGGATGGTTTAGCACTGGTCAGGCCCAGTGTTCAATATGAGGTGAGCTGGAAGTCGGCTCTGGAAGAATTTGATGAGAATGGTATTTCGGGATTTTGGAATATTCCTAAAACTCCAGAGGATATCAGAAAATACATAGAGCGTACTAAAATGCAGGAGTACGGTCTCGATCTACCTACAGGATTTGTTCCTGCCTCCACCTTTTGGCTGGTCAGAGATACCGATTTTATTGGTCATCTGAATATTAGACACGAGTTGACTAATTTTTTGAAGCGGATTGGAGGTCATATTGGATATGCGATTCGCCCATCTTTATGGAGGAAAGGATATGGTAATCAGATACTGGCGTTGGGACTCATAAAAGCAAAGGAGTTGGGATTGGATCGAGTGTTAGTGACATGTGATGAGACAAACATTGCCTCCAAGAAGATTATTGAGTCCAATGCAGGTATTTATGAAGGTAAGACGGAAGGCATAGAAATTCCAAAGCTTCGATACTGGATT
>JAUILM010000907.1 GCA_030432855.1 Bacteroidia bacterium | reverse complement strand
GGATCTGGAAGACGTCATACAGCAAACAGGATTGTCTGTAGATCAGATCATCAAGCTACATACACAGAATGTTTATCGCGTGTATATGTTGGGTTTCTTACCCGGATTTGCCTACCTGGGAAGGGTAGACGAACAACTTCGCACGCATCGAAAGGATAATCCTCGCCTGGAAGTACCAGCACGTTCGGTGGCGTTGGCGGGATTGCAGACCGCTATCTACCCTTCACGTGCGCCTGGTGGTTGGCAGGTGATCGGCAGAACTCCTGTATCCGTTTTCGACATGCATAAATCGGATCCTTTCCTTTTTGAGCCTGGAATGAGGGTGCAATTTTATGCAATAGATCGGGAAACTTTCGAGGGTATGTCAAGAGGAGAATTAGATAAAACCTCAGAAAAAGCGATGCATGTCTGATCTGATCGTTGAAGTCATCAAACCCGGACTCTTTTCTACGTTGCAGGACCAGGGTCGAATGGGTTTTCAGACCTTTGGAGTGCCGGTATCCGGAGCATTGGATCGTAAATCAGCTGTATTGGCCAACTGGCTGGTGGGTAATGACAAAGACCAACCCGTGATTGAAATTACGGTACTCGGGCCGGAGCTTACTTTTTCTGCGGCAGGTCAACTTGCCCTGACGGGAGCCAATTTACATCCATTACTCAATGGAAGACCTATCCCCCAAGACCAGACCATAGATTTCAGGGCCGGCGCCGTCCTTTCTTTTGGAAAATCATGCAATGGCTGTCGGAGTTATCTTGCCATAGCAGGAGAGTGGAAAGTGGAGCGCTGGTTGGGTAGTGCTTGCGCCGTTCCTTACACCGAAAATCTAATGACGACCAGTCGCCTGGAAAAGGAACAGCAGATTTTGATCGAAAGCCGGGTACTTGCCGAGCATCGTTCTATTGAAGAAACTTCAGTGAAGAAGGATTGTGTAGAAGTTCGCATACTGGAAGGACCTGAATTTTCCTTATTCACGGACGAAGCGCTAAATAGTTTTTTGGAGGTCGACCATGTCATCTCGAAAGATGTCAACCGGATGGGCATGCGGCTGAAGACCCGTATTGACTTCTGTAGTGCCACTGAAATGATTTCTTCAGGTGTGATTCCAGGTACGATTCAAATTGCAAGATCGGGACAGCCCATCATCCTGTTAGCAGATGCCCAAACTACCGGAGGGTATCCGCGTATCGCAAACGTGATCGGTGTGGATATGGATTTACTGGCACAGTGTCGACCCGGAGATACAGTCCGCTTTCATCTCGTCGGACTGCAGGAGGCCTACGATTTGTTCCATGAAGCATTAAGTAAGGAAGCCAGAGAATCAGTTTGAAGGTTCCTACAGATTTAGCAATTCTGTAATAATTTTCTGAAACCTTCCCTTGCCTAGCATTAACATGTGAAAATTCTGAGTTATATTTATAGCGCTGTTTATTATCACTTTGAGTATGAGTGAACGCTTGTTCACCACCAAGGTGATCGCAACAACACGATCCGAACACAATAAATCTTAAATCAAGCCCTCATGCAGAAAATTGTTCTGGCATTCCTCAGCATTTTAATTATTCACGGTGTACATGCAGATGCGTATGGCATGTTTTACAATCAGGAGCGGGATACGATTGCCTGTGGGGCTGATGTGGTTGATACGACATCGTTGGCAGATGTTATTACTTCCGATACCTTAGATCTGGGAGGAGACACTTATAAGAGCAGTGCAAAAGCATTCTTCTTTACTACGGATGATACCATCAAGACTTTTTTCTCGCTGACTCCTCTCGAAAATGATGATCTGGGACTTTTTTTCTACACAAATGGACTAGATACTGCCGGAAATGATTGCCCCGATTCAGTTTATTTCCATAATACATTTGAACAAAATGGAGTGGTTTCTCTTGAGGTAGACTTGCTACCGGGAGACTATTGGATTGCGGTGGAAGGATTATCCGAGACTGGTGGTCAAACCGTTGAAAATGTGGGCCCCTTTCTCCTGGAGGTGGAGTGTTTTCAGCAGGAGTTTAGTGAGGTGTTTTGTGGAGATATGCTCTCCGTAAGCACGATTAATGCAGGCAATAATTTTGAAGCCAGTCAATACGTAGGTTGTATTGCTGAAGGTGCTTCCTATGCCAATAATGACGTATTACTACGATTCGAGCTTCCCTTTGAAGACGGTATCACCATTGCTATGGAAGAACTGAATGCTATCGATCTTGATATCTTCCTTTTTGCAGATAGTATGACACAGGATGGTCTGCAGGTACCCGGGGCCTGTATCGATGCAGACACGACTATCGGTGCGCAGATGGGAGGAGCTGTCGGAAATGACGGGGTCTTGCCCGCCGGTGTCTATTGGATCGTAGTGGATGCAAAAGGTGATGGCATGGTGCCA
>JAUILM010000906.1 GCA_030432855.1 Bacteroidia bacterium | reverse complement strand
ATTTTCATCTTGTCTAGGTTCTACCTAATTAGGACTGAGTTCCTGTTTCTAAAAAATGGATTTCTTGTTTTACCTGATCAAACTCGGCCATAGTACCTACCGGTAATGTGCAGTGATGGTCGATATGACCAAATGAAAACCCATAAAAAACAGGAATATCCAGACTGCTGAGTTGGTCCACCAGTGTTTCACGCAGGGATAATGATTTATCACCTTCATCCGGATTGCAGTCATAAAAGACGCCCAGTAAAATACCAGCAGCTTTCGAAAGGTCGGTCGCCTGCAGTAACTGCACCAGCATTCGATCAATGCTGTAGGGTTTCTCATCGATATCCTCAATAAAGACAAGTTTGTCTGCATAAGATACTTCCCAGGGTGTACCTATGAGGGCGGTCATGAGCGAAAGATTTCCTCCTATGAGAGCGCCCTTCATCTTACCACGGTTGATTACAAAGGGTTCAAAGGCTTTGTCCTTGGATCCAGAGTCGAGATTTTCCACTGACTGGCCCACGATATATGGGTCGTCAGTCATTACCGCTTTTTTCAGGTGATTGATGCTATATTCTGTGGGTTCAGATACGGCAAGAGGACCATGAAAGGTTGTGAGTTGACACTCCATCAGAAATGCATGATGCAAAGCTGTGATATCACTGTAGCCAATAAATACCTTTGGATTCTTTTTGACAAGATCATATCGGATATGCGGCAGTAGTCGCGTACAACCATACCCACCTCGGATGCACCAGATTCCCTTGATCTTGTCATCTTCAAACATGCTGTGCAGGTCTTCCAGGCGTTCCTCATCTGATCCGGCCAGGTAACCAAGCTCTTTTCCCACATGCTTTCCTAATACAGGTACCAGACCCAGGGACCTGGTAGTTTTGACCGCGTCTGCTATTCTGTGCTGAGGGATTGCACTACCCGGTGTGATGAGACCTACATGATCTCCTTCTTTAAGTTTGGCGGGTTTTTGAAGGGGGGGGTGGGTCTGATCCCAGACAGATGTGTATGTTCCCAGTCCCAGAAGACCTGATGCCAGTAGTTTTTTGAAATTCCTCCGATTCATAGACGGGGAATTTAGCACTTATTTGAAGGACTCGGTCGAGATCACGATGCATAATTGCTTCCGATTTGTGATCTCAAGTCTACCCAATCCGCTATTCGACGGTGACAGATTTTGCCAGATTACGCGGCTGATCCACGTTACATCCTTTAAATACGCCGATATAATAGGCCAGCAGCTGTAGTGGAATGACAGTAACCATGGCAGCAAACAGGTCATCCACTTCCGGGATTTCAATACTGAAATCCACCATTTCCCTGACGGCGGTATCCCCCTCTGTCACGATGGCTATTACTTTTCCTTTACGTGACTTGACTTCTTGAATGTTGGAGATGATCTTTTCGTATGCCTGATCTTTAGTCGCTATGACCACTACCGGCATATCTTCGTCAATCAATGCGATGGGGCCATGCTTCATTTCGGCAGCAGGATATCCTTCGGCATGGATGTACGAGATTTCTTTGAGCTTCAATGCACCTTCCATTGCCACCGGATAGTGAAATCCTCTTCCGAGATAGAGGAAATTGGTAGCGTCCTTGAATTCGTAGGCTACCTGCTTTATCACATCGCTGTTTTTCAATGCCTTTTCGACCAGAGAAGGAATACTTCCCAGAGCTACCAGCTTTTGGGTAAACTGTGGATGCGAAAGGGTACCCTTATACTTAGCTACTGTCAGCGCCATCATGGCAAGTACTGACAACTGGGCGGTAAAAGCCTTTGTACTGGCCACTCCGATTTCAGGTCCGGCATGCGTATAGACTCCGGCATGTGTGGCCCTGGCTATTGACGAGGCCACCACATTGCACACTCCGTACACCATAGCTCCTCTTTCTTTGGCAATATTGATGGCAACCAATGTATCAGCGGTCTCTCCACTTTGAGAAATTGCAATAACCACATCACCATCTCGAATGATGGGGTCTCGATATCGAAACTCCGAGGCATACTCTACCTCTACGGGAATTCGACAGATTTCTTCAAATATGTACTCAGCCACAAGTCCTGCATAATAGGATGTGCCACATGCCGTAATGATGATGCGCTCAGCGCGATACAGTGGCTTGGCATGGTCACTCAGGCCGCCTAGCTTAAGCAGATTATGTGTCAGGTCCAATCTACCACGCATGCAGTCGGATATGGAGCGGGGTTGCTCGTAGATCTCTTTCAGCATGTAATGCTCATAGCCTCCTTTCTCAATTTCTTCCAGCTCTAGATCTAAGGTTTGAACATACGGTGATTGTGGTACATTCTCAAAGTCCCTGATTTGTAGCTCATCGGCCGTGATTGTCGCAAGCTCGTTGTCGTTGAGATAGATAACGTCC
>JAUILM010000905.1 GCA_030432855.1 Bacteroidia bacterium | reverse complement strand
GAAGGTCTGGGATTTGCCCTTCAGAATCGCGGATCTGGTTTTACCCTGGAAGAAGGGCATATAAACCAATACCTTCCCGGCAAGAGACCATTTCACACCATCATACCTGCTTTTATTACCAAAGATGCTGAGCCCTACATGAGCTTCGGACTCATGGGTGGTGATATGCAGCCTCAGGGTCATGTACAAATCATTGTGAACCTTATTGACTTTGGAATGAACCTGCAGGAAGCTGGTGATGCTCCCCGTATTTTTCATGATGGCACCAATGCTCGTTATGGAAGAGTGGAAGGTGTAGGGAAGACGTATTTGGAGTCAGGATTTCCCTATGAGACGATCAGCAAATTATTAGATTATGGACATGATATCGGCATGACCAAGGGCCTATTTGGCGGATATCAGGCCATCATGTGGAAGGATGGAGTATATTTTGGTGCTTCCGAGTCGAGAAAAGATGGGCAGGCAGCCGGTTATTAAGTAAAAATTCGCGGAGGATTTCCGTTAGTAATTATTGAAAAAACAAAATGCTATGAAAAACAAAATGCTAGATCGAAGACACTTTGTAAGACATTCCGCAATGCTCGGAATCGGAATTACGACCGGACTATTCTCCAGCAAAGAAATGAAATTATCCGATACACAAGACGACAGTCTTTATCTGGTGGGCCCTCAGGATGGGTTCTCTCCGCATGTTGGAAGTTTACTCTCCATGATGACTATGATGCGGGTATGGGTTCTAGGAACGGTTAAAGATCTCACGGTGGAGGAATTAGATTTTCAGATTGATGACGAATCCAATTCCATGGGCGCGATGTTGCTTCACCTCGCGGCAACAGAGCGATATTATCAGCTCAATACATTTGATGAGATGGAATGGGGTACCTGGAGTGATGACATCAAAGCGGAATGGGATGTTCCAATGAATCTGGGTGAAGAAGGTCGCGAGAAAATCAAAGGCCATGATATTAATTACTATATGACAAAGCTGGAAGAAGTTCGGGCCATTACGATTGAGGAATTTGCAAAAAGAGATGATGACTGGATTATGAAATCAGTTCCTTTCTTCGAAAATAAACCAACCAATAATTACTGCAAGTGGTTTCATGTCTGCGAGCATGAATCCAATCACAATGGTCAAATGAAATTTATTAAGAAGAGGCTACCAGCTTAGTAAAAAAAAGTAAGTAGGGTGATGAGAACTTTTTTGATCTCCTTCTCTCGGACTGGGGAAAATCAGAAGATAATATTTATCACGTGGCGGGACCAAATCCCACTGTTAATCCTATATCTTTGGCTGATCACAATGTTATGCTATTTCCATGCAGCTACTGATCTTCTATATTCTCTACTATGGATTGATTTCAAATCCTGTATCTCATAACACAGACATTTGCATTCTGGGAGGTAGCGAAGCAGGATTTACCGCCGCCATTCAGGCGGCCCGTTTGGGTCAGCGAGTTGTCCTTATCGAACCAACAGGTCATCCGGGTGGTATGCTGGTAGAAGGTCTTGGCAAAGACATCCGCTTTGGAAGTGGACATGTAATTGGAGGCATCGCTCGAGAATTCTATATACATGTTGAAAAAGAATACGGGGGAATACCTGATTTCGGCAATTCGAAATGGTACGCAAAGTACGAGCCTTCTGTGGCAGAGGCTGTCATTGAAAAAATGTTAGCCGAGGAAGAAAATATAGAGGTCATCCGAGGAGTACGGATTAAGGAGAAAGACGGTGTAAAAAAGCAAGGAACTACCATTCAAAGTATCACCCTTGAAAATAATCAGACGATCACCGCAAGCGTATTTATTGATGCATCTATTGAGGGACATTTGATACATCTAGCCGGCATCACTACAGAGACGATACGGGAAGGGACGGCTAAGTACGGAGAAAGCTTAAATGGAGTGCAGACTCATAATACCTTCAAGCAATTTCAGGTACAGGTCGATCCATACCAAATACCGGGAGACCCATCCAGTGGCTTGATTCCCACCATACAAGAGGGCGAACTGGGGCCATCCGGTGCACCCAGTAAATATATCCAGGGATTCTGTTTCAGAATGTGCCTTACCAACAATGCATCGAATCTTATTCCCATCAAAAAACCTAAAAATTACAATCCCGATACATACGAAATCTATCGGAGATATCTCAAAGCAGGAGGCCGACTATTTCATCCAGTGGCCAATCGACATAATCAAAAAACGGATATTGGCAGCTGGCATGATCTCTCCGCTAATCTTTATGGTGAAAACTGGGAATACCCAGCCGGGAATTATGAGAAGCAGGATCAAATCGTCCAATATCATCGGGATTTTACCTTGGGGCTGATTTGGTTTTTGCAACATGATCCGGACGTAGATAGCCTCACCAGAGCTCAATGGACAGGT
>JAUILM010000904.1 GCA_030432855.1 Bacteroidia bacterium | reverse complement strand
TACGCGATACCCACAGATAACACCTTTTATCAGATGAACATTGGGATGGAGTGATGCCCGCTCAAAAAAGGTTTGGAACGTGACTTTCTCCTCCATTAGATTCTCTAATTCCTGCGTATCAAAGCCAGTTAACCATTGGATCACCTGATGCAATTCCTCCTTAGTCCTCCCTTTCTTCTCCACTTTCGTCACATAATGGGGATATACTGAAGAGAAGGTCATCTTGGCTATCCGGTCATCATGTTTGCTGGTATCTTTCATGTTCCTCTATTTTCACCAAAAGAAAGAAAATTCTACTGATTTTCATCAGACGGATGCCTGGGCCCTAGGTAATAAATCACTTCAAGTTCAGGCAAAGGTCTGCAATATTTCAAATTAGTATTAGTATGCAATTCTGATTAAAGAACCATCCAGTCCAGGCACCCCGAAAGAAGGTCTACCCTCTTCCCAATAAAAAGGCTGGATTTTGACCTGCCGGTTCTGCCACCCCCCTCCGGCAAAGCGGATGTGGTGAAACACTATAAAATCCTGCTCCTTTATTCGTATAAAAGAGGCATGTCCGGGACTAATCACACAATCATTTCCGAAGAATACGGGTGCCGGATATTTTTTCCATGATTCTGCTAGAAGTGGATCCTCCCCTACTAGTTCCAGTGCTCCGAGACAGTAGTGATCCGACCAGCTTCCACTGGCTGAATAAATCACGAATATCTTTCCATTATTTTCAAGTATTTGAGGTCCCTCATTAATCGTGGGCAATCCATTACCCGACCCCATTTTCTCCCAGTCATACTCAGGTAAAGAAATCAACGTCCTTTCAGATTGAATTCTCGTAGGTCCATCCATGAGGGCGATATAAAGATTCTGCTGTTCGTTGACATCTCCTTCCCAGCCTGACCAGAGAAAATATTGCTTGTCCTGATGACGCAGTATTGTGCCGTCAATGGCCCATTTATCGCTCTCGTCCGTGATTTTGCCCAGGTATTTAAATTGGGATGTAATTAATGAAGACTCGGAGGATATCATATGCATACGATGATTCACATTATCTCCATCATCTGCTGCAAAATATACATACCACTTCCCATCTATGAAATGTAATTCCGGGGCCCAGATCTCCTTCGAGTACATTGTATTTGTGGGAGCCACCCATATGATTTGTTCTTCAGCAAGCTTCAACTGATCAATCGTCACAGCTCGCTTGACACCAATTCGATCTTGCAGGGAATAGCAATAATAAAAGGTGTCCTGATGTTGAATAATCCACGGATCCGCACCAAATTCAAACAAAGGATTTTGCACTAACTCTATTATTTCATCATCAGGGGAATCTATTGTAGAGACCGTAGCATCACAACCTGGAGCAAGCATTAAAGAGGTTATAAAACTTAGAAATAATACTTGCTTAAGAATTCGTTTAAAATGATAATCCTTCATAGATCAACAATTTACCTCAATATCGATTGAAAAGTCAGTCACATATCTCGTATAAAAAACCCGAGACAGTAAGGCCAAGATAATTGTTAATGCAAAATCAGTGCAACAAGGTGTGGGTGATAAGGTAGCTATTATACAAGAATATCCTTCACCACATGTCCATGTACATCCGTCAGTCTAAAGCGCCTTCCCTGATACTTAAAGGTAAGTTGCTCATGATTGATACCCATTAGATGCATGAGAGTCGCCTGAAAATCATGAACATGGACCGGATCCTTTATCACGTTGTAGCTAAATTCATCGGTCTCCCCATATACGATCCCGGGTTTTACACCGGCACCGGCCATCCACATCGTATAGCAGCCCGGGTGATGATCACGGCCATAGTTACTACTCGTCAATTGACCCTGCGAAAAGCTGGTACGACCAAACTCACCTCCCCAGACCACCAGGGTATCCTCGAGAAGTCCTCTTTGCTTCAGGTCTGTGATCAGCGCGGCATTTGCCTGATCGGTGTCTTTTGCCTGCTTTCGGATATCCCGGGGTAGGTTGCCATGCTGATCCCAGCCCGTATGATAAAGTTGCACAAATTTCACATCCTGTTCAGCTAGTTTCCGGGCTAACAGGCAGTTGCGGGCATACGATCCTGGCCTCTTCACATCCTCGCCATAGAGATCGTAGATATGTTGAGGTTCATTAGAGATATCGACCGTCTCAGGGACGGCAGTCTGCATGCGGAAAGCCATCTCATACTGGCTAATTTTCGAATTAATCTCAGGATCTCCCCAGATATCAAATTGATGCTCGTTCATGGCCTTGATACGATCCAGGGCACGTTGGCGATCCTCCTGATGCACTCCATGTGGATTATTCAGATAGAGCACCGGCTCTTTTCCGGATCGAAACTGGACTCCCTGATGATGTGAGGGCAAAAAGCCACTACCCCACGACAAGGAATTGAG
>JAUILM010000071.1 GCA_030432855.1 Bacteroidia bacterium | reverse complement strand
CTGCCAGCCGTTACCCTTGGTCGGTCACACTAAGCGATCTTCCGCTATACAAAATAAACTCGCGGATATTCCTGGGTAAACTGCGTCTTTCTTGGTAGCACGGTGGTTCTTGCTGTCTTCCCGCTTCCATCTGCTCATACAGTATTTTGTATGGCCGCTACAGATCACTTGTGTGACGCTCGCCCAATGCTAAAAGGCTGGAATTTAGACTTTAAAAAACATCATATCATAAATTGAGTTAACACAAATTTCTAGCATAAATGAAAGGACGTCGGATTCAAAGTGGCCTTGAAAGAAAGGTGGCATTTATCTCAAAGTAAATTTAAAGTATGAACTACTTTACCTCATCAAATGACATCAGGAACACGTGTGAGAGCCTTATTTTCTTACTTACTTAGTTAGCGAAAGTAAGGTGATTTTTCAGTACAGACATTTATGGTAGATAACAGTTTCAATAAGAAAATACAGCGATTATGCCGGCTTTCCAGCTCGGGACGAGACAACGAGGCAGTGAGCCCCATAACTCAGGATCAAGTGAGACATCGCCACCTACGAAGACGACTAGACTTTTGCTTCTTTTTGGCAATGAAAAAGAAGGCCCCACGCAGTGGACCTTTCGTTAAAATCCAAGACAAACTATACATAAAAAAGACTAGAACCCTGAGCATCCAGCAGGACCATTGAGATGCGTTTAATTTAAAAATTAGCACCCGTGATCATCCCCCAAAGTTTCTCGCTTCGCATCAAAACTTTGACCCCTTCAAAAGGGGTCTTTAAGGACCTGCTTTTTTGATAGGACGAGAACCATATGCATGCAGCAGGACCAACAAAATGTTTTTAACTCTAAAATTGACACCATGATCATGCTTACACTAAAACCTTAAATAATATGTAAGTACATGAAAACATTGTGTATTTTAAGAGACCCCATACCAACCAGCTGAATCTGATCTTTTAAGGACTTTTTCATTTAAAAAGAAGCAACACAACGTTTGCCTACATTGGAAAAAATTAACAATCATGTTTAATATCGCATACTGGCCCCTGATGTGGCTATGCCTTGCACTGTCTACACCTCCTTCGTATTACGCAGTCGATGACTATGCCTCGGTAAAGAAGGCTGACGTACATGTGCACATCCGCACCCAGCGGCCAGCCTTTGTGCATCAGGCCCAAAAGGACAATTTTCAATTGGTAAATATAGTAGTAGATGGTGCGGGCACCTGGCGTGGGGTAAGAGACCAGTGGAAATATGTAAAATTTCAGGAAGAAAACTTCCCCAAAGAATACGCACCTGTCACAGCCTTCAGTGTCGAAGATTTTCATGAGCCAGACTGGACCGAAAAGACGATCGCCTGGCTGGACAGCTGCTTTGCTCAGGGTGCACTTGGTATCAAAGTGTGGAAAAATATTGGCATGGTGCTAAAAGACAAGGACGGCAGCAATGTGATGCTCGATGATGATCGCTTCGATCCGATCTTCGAACACCTTATCGAGCAAAATAAGTTGGTGGTGGGCCATCTGGGAGAGCCCCTCAACTGTTGGCTGCCGCTGGAGGAGATGAGCACTAACAATGATAGAAACTACTTTAGCCGAAACCCTCAATATCATATGTATAAGCATCCCGACCTACCCTCATACCAGGATCAGATGGATGCCCGCAACCGTCGACTTGACAAACATCCGGAGCTGAAGTTTATGGGTGCCCATATGGCCAGTATAGAATGGAATGTTGACACCCTGGCTGCCTGGCTGGACAAATATCCGGACGCCACCATCGACCTTGCCGCCAGAATGGGGCAGGTATTCCACCAGACAATCAGCAATCGAGAGGGAGTAAGAGATTTCTTCATGAAATACAGCCATCGCATTATGTATGCTACCGATGCCGGAGATGCCCTGACCAACACCCCTGAAGAACTGGGTGAGGACCTGCATGATACCTGGATGCGCGATTGGACATACTTCGTATCGGATCAGGAAATGAGCAGCGATCTGGTCAACGAGTCATTTATGGGAATTCATCTACCCAGAGAGGCCGTAGACAATATTTTTTATAACACCTCCAGAGACTTTTTCGGATTTGAATAAAAGGAAGAGAAAATGCGAAAATAATAGCTTGCACTCTTCCAGGCAGTACATGCATTTTTTCTATGGCGGGGTTTGGATTACAAACACGTGGTAAGATCCTTGGGAAAAATATGCAATGTAAACCTCAACGCACCTTAATGCCAGTCCAATAATCGCTGAATGTTGCCACCTTTTACCTTTGCCCGATCGTCTTCTGAATAGTCAGACATGTGTACATCAACGATGTGTGGCGAACCACTTCCCCACACCATTCGTTCAGCACCAAATTCACGGATGACCCTGCTCGTAAATGGCAAGGCACTTTTATAGTACGGAGTGTCTTCTGCAAAATGGCCGAGACCTGACAATTTCATATATACATTAGGGTAGTTTGCCAAATCCAACACGTCAGCGAATTCAACGGCGGTACCCATGTGCGGTTCGGCCAAATGATCTATAAGCACTTTACAGCCTTTAAACTCATCTATAAGTCTACCTGCCTGGTAGGCGTAGTTAGGGCCGATATGTAACTCTATCACGAGATCAAGGTCTACGGCCTTTTTCCACAAGGCTCTGACACCCTGATCCGCGAAACTATCCAGGTAATTTTCTTTTCCACGATGAGCATGAATCCTGGTTGAAACGATATGAGGTACTTCCCTGACCAAGGCCTCCAATTTTTTTGGGGCCTCAGGGTCTTTTGGATAAAACAGGCTGGTACCCCGGAGCCGCTTAGGTTCTCGCTTTAGGCAATCGATGATCAGACGGTGGTCATCACCATAGGGTTCGGGATGAACGATAACGGCCCTATCGATACCTTCGTCATCCAGTCGTTTCAGATAGACTGCCAGGGCATCAGGAGGATGTACCGATACGTCAGGGGTATATGTTGCTTTAGGATGAATGGGATATTTTACGATATCGGGGCTAAAAATGTGGGCATTCCACTCTATAATCGGAGTTTTTGAAGGTGCCAGAATTTCGGTTGTACTTCGACTTAAACTTAAGCCTAACATGCCCAAGCCTGCAAAACTACGCATGGCCCTTCGTCGGCTCAATTTTCTGTTTTCATATTTAGCGCTCATGCCTGTATTTTTAATTGCATTCTATCCAAGTTACGGCATTTACCGAAGGGGATTTACAATTTCTTCAACTGAATGGAATCATGGTTATTGGTCAATCTTCGCATCTCGATAGCTACCAAAATGTGTTTGTAATATCCGGCTAATCCCTTTGCGTTAAAGCACTTGCCCCAATAGGTGTCGATCAATAAGTCGTTCTTTCCGGTAAAAAGAAAATACGAGAAATTAATTTACGCTTATTTTCTACCAATGAAAAAGGTGCAAGAGGAAATTAAATCACAAATTGCAAGAATTGATGCAGTGATCGAAAGTTTAAAGAAATAGAGACGGGGGATGCTTAGTTCTATTTAATGCATAGGATGTAAGCTGGAGCATCTTCGGCCAGCAACTTAGGTATAATTCCGGTCTACACTCCATATCTCCACCGGGTAGGACTTACCTTTTAAAATCATATCGCCGATACGCATAGTGGTAAATGTGTGATCCGGTGATACAGCATCGAGAAATTCCCGCGAGGTGAGCAGTCGCTGCTGATACTCATTGCAGAGCGATTGGATGCGCGCGGCAATATTCAGCGTATCACCATGATAGGCAATGTCGCGCTTCATTTCGCCGATTTCGACAGCGGACACTTTCCCTTTATGTATGCCGGCCTTAAACTCCGGCAGTGCACCATATTGCTCCTGATAATATGGACGGCGCAATTCAAATTGCTGTTGACAGGCGAAGTAAAAATCCATGCACGTTGTAAACGATTCCAACACTGCCGTTTTCCAGCTGATTACAATTTCATCGCCGACATATTGATAGATTTCGGCATCGTATTGATTGAGGATCGAATTGATGTCGGCAAACGCATCGCGTATGAAACTGCTGTACCGAAGATGACCGAGCTGCTCGGCCAGGGTGGTAGATGATTTGAGATCCATAAACATGAATACGCGCTCTTCTTCTTTCGGGTTTCGATACTTGCCCAATAAGATGGGGAGTAAAACTCCGGGCCCAAATTTCTTATTGACCTGCATGATGAAATTGATAACGAGCGTCAGGAAGAAACTATAGATCAAAATGATGAAAAATATATTGCGCCAGATGAGATCGCCCTTCTCACTGTCCAGTTGCAGGCGTTCAGGAAATAAGACCCCAAAGAATACATATCGTGTCACAGCAAAACAAAGCGAGAGGAAAATCAGGGTGCTGATAGTTTTGAATATGATGATCTTGCCCAGTGGTTTGTTTCTAAACCAGGCTTTATCCGCATAAAAATCGATAACGCCTATGGCTGTACCATACAGGGCACCGGACATCAACCCGATGAGGATGTTGGTATATGGTTTATCCATAAAGGGAAGGTCGAAGTTGATCGCCACATTACGACTGGCGAGATAAATAATAAACCCCACAAGCGCGTGAGCCAGCATCCAAAACCCGGCATACGACATGACCATACTCAACATTGGGTAGCGAGCGGTAAATCGGCGGCTGCGGCTGGTATAGTCTATATGCTGCATGTTAGGGGTTCAGTTGTTGAATGATGTACTGATATCCAATATTCGGTTGGGACAAGCCTTTTCTCTGCGTTGTTTTCTTGTCCAGACACCATCGGGCCTACAGTGGGTATGTGTTGCAGCATTATTTCAGGATAGATATGCAGCTCATTTCTATTACCATTGGGCCGATTGCCTATATATGTAGCGATTTCCTGGATAACCATGACAGCAGTAGTTGACAGCTCAGAGATTAAGGTATAAACTATTCCGGGGCATTTTTAGTATACATCTCACGTTTTATCCTAATTATTTATTTTGGAAATATTTTAAATTTATGTATGTACTCATAATTTTGAAAGACACTAGTGCAGGAAGTTAGAGGATGATATAATTTTCTAATCAATTTACATTCTTCTACTTAATATACCTTTGTCAAGTAATGGAAAGAATATACCGAATAGTAGTGATGCTGTCACAATCCAACTTGAGTCACTAAAATCTATTTCCTTCGTCTTGAAATACTGGATCAAAGCCAAAATAATGGTGCATGTTAGAATTAGCAGTGAATTCATGATTACCAGGTGTATTCGCTTGAAAGTGAAATAGTATTCCAAAATCATATTTAGAATCAAAATTCCGATTGCAGGAACAAGAAGAATTAAAACCGTTAATATTGAGGAGTACATTGAAGTGTCGTAATCCTTTGCTTGGACTAGAGATAACAGAAAGAATAATATTCCGATTAACAATATTGTTAATACAAATGACAGTATTTTAAAAATAATTTTGATAAGCATCTTCAAATCTTGAAATATAATCTATAGTCTCTACTAATCAACTAGTCCTATGATTTGAATGAAATTCGAATTATAAATTACTTTTTTCGTTCTTTATTAAAAAGTGCCTCATTTATCCAGTGAGGCTATCAATCCTTCTCTAGTCTTCATCATCAAAGTATGATTTCGGATGAATTGGTTTCCTTATGAACCACCTTATGCAAAGCCCGAATCCCGATAGATATCCGAGTGGTATGAGAGTGCTGAAGTATTCATTTTTTTGACTATCTCATTTTACTCGATTATCGGCTACTAATTTTTACTTTCTGTTACAATCGTTGTTCTCTTTTATAATGCCTGACTGTGAGATTGAATAGGATCTTCCTTCGAAGATGCTTTTCATAGTCATCCATACTTTGTCTTCTAATTCAAATTCACGGGTCTGATTGAAGTTGTTCACTAATAAGTTCCCCTTCACACGCAATTCGTTTATGGATGTGGTTGTGCCCATTCTTTGGTCAATTAGACTGGTTCCCTTGAAATGATAATATTTTGTAGTTTGGTTAGTTGTCTCACAATTGTGCAGTTCTTTTTTGAATTCATCAATGTAATTGTTTAGCGAAATTATATCTCCATTTTGATCCTGCAATTTGTAATATGCCGGTTCCGTTAAGGTAAATGTTGAATCAATTGTAATTTCTGACACAACAGGACGTCTATGTTCAATTATTGAGTTGACAGTTACATAGCCTATCATAAATGTTGGATTAGTTGGGCGATCGCATTCGAAATCATCGAATTCTCTAAGTTCAATTAATCCTATATTTTTATGTTTTGCGTACAAGGCACTATCTTTTGTAAATCCTATTCTTGAGACAACCACACCTTTACTAATATCAGAATCATCCACTATATTAGCAATCTTCATGATTACGTCCTTGTTGACTTTTTTGTCCCAATACTTGCATTCAATTGCTGTTTTGTATTGATGTATACCGTCTGTATGTACTGTGAGTACGTCTATTTGATGCGAAATCCCTGATTTCCCCACAACCCTACAAGTTCTACCGTGGCCTGCTATTTTTACCCCACTTTTTCTACCTAATGTTTCGTAGATATACTTTGTGACATCTTCATATTCTTCCCAATTCATTATTACATATTTAGGGTTACACTAATTGCCAATAACGTTAAAGCATACCCCGCCTTGCCTGCCGATAGGCTGCTATGATGTGGTACACATTGTGTGTGCCCAGCATGGGCATCTAATCCGTATGAAGATAGGGATTAATCTTGAGGCTGTAAGTCCCTTGAGGTCGGGGGTAACGTCCTGAACCACTAGCAAGTCGCAAGGGTGTTGATCGCGAGGTCAGATCTGACCGTGTGCCGCCTTAGCTCTAGCGGTGGCGCATTGAAGCGAGACTGCAAAGGTCGGTACAGACGTACAGGAACCTGATATAGAGGCTATTTAGGTTGGTAAGGAGGCACATCTCACTAACGCCCGAAAGTATTATTAACCAAGATAGTAGATCCGGCAGCGATTGACTGAAAGAAGATGCAATTACCTGGATTCGGGGTCGATCCGAAGGGTGAATGTCTTGTAGACATTCACGAGAAGGAACTTCGAGGAGGGTATGAAAGCCGAATGGGAGGACCCAAAGCCCCATACTTGGTACAACAATAAAAGTATCACTACTTAAGCGCAAGGGCTACGTTTATAAGTAAGATTACTACTATACTAAAATTAGATTTTCGATTTAATGAACCTCCGTATATTGCCTGTCCCGATACTTGTCGTCGGGGAGGTCTGTACGTACGGTGGTGTGAGAGGGCTGAGGTAGCTAGATTCTGGCTACCTCACTCTACTCGATTGTAGGGCGTTTAATCTTTTTCAAAATAGATCATTTAGTCACAATTTTCAAAGAGCCAGCATTCATAATTTAAATCAAAGTTAAATGCCTCACTACTATGTGTTGATTTCCATTCAATCAAAATTACCTCACCTGCAACAACAGGGAATCTCAAATATGATCCAAACTGGCATTGGCCATCATCTCCGTAATTATCACTATTTGCTGAAAATGAGGCCTCATTAATATTGCATGAGAACTCATCGAACTTATAAATCCAAAGATCTGTATCTGTTGATTGTCTGCATGATGATACTATCATATAATCATCTCTTTCTGCTACTATTCTGTACCAAAAACTACCTCCAGGATTTGGTCCGGGGCAACTATTGGGGAAAGAGAATCCTACAATATTAAAATCAATTGGTTCAGCACATTCAAATCCAGTATTATCATGAGGACAATCTTCTATTAAAGCATCAAATACTACATTTTCTTCGACAGAAAAACCCTCGTTAAGTGTAATATGATTTTCGGCTTGATATAAATTATATCCCTGGTCAAGTATTGACTGTGATTCAATTATATTTCGAGCAAAAAATTCATTGTCGAGTCCTAAAGGAGTTTCATTTAATGCTAAATTATCCTGACATTGAGTATCATCCCAAATACATACTTTAAAGACATGAATAGTAAGGTCTGGATCTATGTTTGAATAGTCCTCAAAGCGGACTTGCAAGAGGATTTCGTCACCTGGCGAAAAATTCCCATCTTCGATGCTATTAAAATTACGTGGAGTGCCTCTGGGCGATCCACAGCTTATTAGCGTTGTATCTAAAGATACTTGATCTACTGAATATATCTTTATCCCAAAATAAGATGTCAGAAAGACATAATAGTCATTCCTTCTAATGTCAAAAAGAACATTAAAATTACCCGTTTCTGGAACAATGAAAGAATACCATAAATCTTTTGTAGGAGCAAATCTACAAAAGGAATTTTCTATGCTATGAGTCTCTGTTCTAATTTCTTTAAAATTTCCCTCAATTTCATTACGGCATTCAAAATCATGCACTGCCAACTCTTGTGCATTGGCTATAAAATCATTCTCCGGATAGAATAGACCGTCCTTCGCGCAAGCTAAGAGCAAACCAGACCGTACTGTATTACCCGATGAATTTAGCAAAACTCTGACATAAAGTGTTTCTCCGGGAATCTGGTTAGGAATCTCAATGTCAGATCTAAAATAACTAGTGAAATTATTGTTAAATTCACTGTAGGAACAATCAATAAATTGCAGATTACTACAAGTACCACTATACACCTCGATAAGAGTTTCCAAATTTGTAAACATCAAATTGCCATCCTCGAATAATTGTGTTGCCGTAGTTCTAAAGGTAACTTCACCACTCGTTGGAACAACAATCTTATACCATTGGTCATAATTTCCAAAGCTATTATCGGGGTGAATACAACCCGAACTGACAGTACTTAAAGTTAGTCCATTTGTAGAAAAGAGGGAATAATCACAATTCTCGTTAGGATCTAATTCTATAGCATCATTACAGGTGTTATTTAATGCAATTGGGATATCATCATAATTGATTTCCAGTCTAGCAGAAAATGCGGTATTTTGTACATTACTTGATATTCTAATATGTACCGGTACTCCAGTAGGTACTTGGAATTCAAATCTACTAGAATTTACAGTAACATCATTGCAGAAAAGAGTTGTAGCTGCTGCACAAGTACCAGATATCACTTGGAAGCGAAGGATTTGAGTACCAATTTCTGAAAAATTAAGTACTACATCAGATCTAACTGGAATAAATGATAACCAAGTATCTTCAAATAGATTTGAAAAGCAATTGGAACTAAGAGACTGAAAATTACTCCGAGAATGACCAAGATTGTCTATGGGAAAAATATTGGGTACAGCAAGATAGTTAGTGGAACAGCTATCTATATATCCTTGAGGTAATTCGGCTTCTTCAATAGAATATTGTGAGCAATAGTATTCGTTGGCACCTTCTGACCAATATTTATTCAAAAATCGATCATAATTTCTTACTATGAGCTCACCTCTTGTTGCTCCAAATGAGCTTTCAAAATCTATAAACCTACAGTAACTCATGATTCCCCCAATGGCATCCTCCGCATCTTCTCCACAATTATTAAGCTTCGGATAAAAAACACCTCCAAATATTCCCTCTTCGTGCTCATGATTGGATCCCATTGTGTGTCCAAACTCGTGGGCCATGGTTGCTGCCAAATCCAATCTGGTCCATGTATCCCTTATCCCGTCAGACATCGATACAGTTCTCACATCGTTGGCGAAGTTAGGAGAAGGTCGACTTATTGAAAAGGCAAATGAAGTGCCAAGAGTTGGGTAAATAGTTCCACTTCTGGATCTATAAAATATCCCATTCCAGTCAGTATAGCTATAAGATGCGTTCGTAAGTGCCAATCCTGCCAAGTTTTCTAGAATCATGCGGTTACAAACATATTGCCTCATTGATGTTCCGATTGGTCCTATATCAGTAGTCAGGAATTTATTATGTTCTTCCGTTGAAGAGATATTATAATCATAGGGTAAGCCATAAAGTTGAGGATAGGTTTTTAGCATTTCTTGCATACTGTTTAAATGGTCAAGTGGGTCTTGTTCCGTACTAGTAAAAATTCTAATCTCTGATATGCTTAAATTAATATCATGTCTTTGATACATTTGAACAACATGATAAAATACTGATAATAACCAATTTTCAACGTTCTGAACAGATCCTAACTGGTTGAAGATATCAAAGCTAATGTCAAAGGCTACTGGCACACAAGATCCACTATATCCAGCTGAAATCGAGCTTTGTATTTGATTTTTCATTCTGATTATTTCGATATCTTCTTCATTAATAATTTCAGCTGATTTCATATTATCAAATACACCGCATTTAAATTCTGAATCATTATTCCTATCAAAATGATGGGATTCAAAAACATACTCGCCCTCAATTGGCCTCAGAACATTGATGCTCCCTTCCTTAACAAATTCTGCACGTAAATGGTCGCCATTAAATGACAATGTTATTTGTTTTTCATTATCTAAAGATTTATAAACCTTAAACTCAGAACCCGGCTTATAGTATTTCCCATTACCATCAATTATTCTGTAGTTCCTATTTCTAAGTTCTATTTTCCTGAACTCTAAAGTATCGCCAAAGATATCGCTTTGAAAGAATTCAATGTTCTTCTTTCTAATCAATGTCAATGCCTCTTGGTCAACTTTGAATGAGTTGCTTAAAGCATTTTTGTCATTAACTATTTCATTACCTAATTTTATATATTGTTGACCCTTAACAACAAATATTTGACCTGCAAGTATCAGTGATATAAAGAATTTATATGGTAAATTCATAGAAACTCTGGATTTCATAATAAATTGAATTTGGTTAAATTTATTCTAATTTTTTTTCTCTCAATTGCCCTATAACTCATTAATATCTGCACCTACACTGTTTACAGACCACCTGGTTTGTAATTCGTACTTCTGCCTCTCAGGACATGTCTTTTTATCAGTCCTGAGTCGATATGATGAATAATGTTGCCTGCTAAATCCTTTAATATCTGTCTTATTGCCCACATGATCGCCCCCCAAGAAGTGCATGATATTCTTATGTGTATGGATGTTATCGGATGATGACTGATAGACAATAGACATTTTGTCTTTTGCAGAGCAAGGGAGCCACAGGACCTTCTTAATGATAGATGATCAGGAAAGGGCATGCGGGTGATTGTTGATGGAATCATTGGCGTGTGTTGTAATGTTAGTAAGTTACAGTACCCATTTCATCTATGCAAATGTATTGTCACTAGACAAGCATGAAACTTTATAAGATTTTGCAGTAATTACGGAAGGGCTGACACCCTAGAACGTTCCAGTAACCAAGCTTCTCAGCAGTTCTCGAAGAATTCGGTCATACTGTAAAGAAAAATGGTAGGAGCCCGAGCATCCAATCGGAACCTTAAGAGAATCCATCCACATCCTTATTCCAAAATAATGAAGGGTTGGCTACCCAGCATTTTCCCATTGGCCTCGATTGTTATAAAGTAACCACCCACAGGTAGAAGGTTACCCACCTGCATGGAGATCCGCTGCGCGTCGGCTCCAGAAAATGTCTGGGTATGTACCCTTTGACCCAAGGCATGGAATACTGTAATCGTGTAAGTACTACTGATGGGTTGGTCAAAGACCAGATTAAAGCGACCGCGGTTAGGGTTAGGTACAATTTTGAAGTGGTGCTCTGGAGCGATACTCAGATAATCTCTTTGGGAGGTAGACATAAACACATCTTCAATTTTGATGATGGCCGCTCCGTCTCCACTGAAGAGCACATGACCGGCATCACTGATGGTGGCTTTGGTAAAGTGATTGTCTGCCAGATCAGTCCAGTTGGTCCACGTTGCACCAAAGTCGGTAGTAATGCGAATGTCTCCCAATTCATTATTTACCCCCATTCCATCATCTCGGATGGCGATGGCATTTGCTTTTTCATTGGAAAACTGCTCATACGATTGTCCTCCATCTACAGAGCGATAAAAATCCTGGGAACGATAGACCAGTAATTCGTCGGGACTGAGCATTTTCAATAGTACGATATCGTGCGTGCTGTTTGTGGGTAGGGAGATGTCGGTCCAGGTGGCTCCACCGTCCAGGGTTTTAAAAACCGCATCATTTTCTGCACCGATCACACCTATGGTATCATTTAAAAAATGGATGGCGGTCAGGTCGTGGTTGGAATTACTCAATGGTAGGGTGTCAATATGCCATGTCAATCCATCATCTTCAGATTGGGCTACCTGACCTTTCTCTCCAATGAGGAAGATCTTTCCATTGTTTCCTATCCAGCCCTGCAGTATCTCGAAGTTAGATCCTACATTGATCACCGTCCAACTGGTTCCAAAATCGTCAGAAATATAGACCTCCCCATCACCACCAATAATCCAGGATCCATTGGCCATTTGGTCCACGTAGTAGAGATCATCATCAGCAGGCCTGGATGCCAGCTGCCATTGGTCGCCTGCATCATTGGATGAAAGGACAAAGCCGTCTCCCACCGCCATCACCTGGTTACCGACCTGATGCACATCCTCAATGTCTGTAGAGGTCAATAAGTCCGTGAGGAGGTCCCAACTGGCGCCCCCATCCTGGGTGGTGAGCAGGAGGCCATGTTCACCGGCAGCCACTCCCTGATCTCCCTGAAAATCCAGGGTGGTGATGTCCATACGAATGTAATCTCCGTAATCATCCTGGATGAATCGGTCAAAATCAAACAGCTCCGTCCAGCTAGCTCCGGCATCATCCGACTGAAACAAGGTACCACGCTCGACACCCCGTACTACCCCATTGTCAGAGTCAACGTGGATAAAGTCAAAGGGTGTATTGGGCTCCGAGCGACCCTCGGCCCAGGATGCTCCTCCATCGTTCGTATAGTATATATCACCAAAATCGTTACTGATAAATCCATCACTATCATTCAGAAAATTCACACTGACAATAAAGCGACTGGATGGTATTGGAGTCGATACGTTGATCCACGTTCTCGCACCATTAGTGGATTCCTGATAGAAACCATCAGAGCCCACAATGATGACCTTGCCGTCGCTCAAGACTTCGATGTCACTGATAAATTCATTGGTGGATACATTTTGCGTGGTCCA
>JAUILM010000903.1 GCA_030432855.1 Bacteroidia bacterium | reverse complement strand
CTTGATGAAGTGGTACCCTGGGGTAGAAATCTACAGGAATATACGCGCATGTTTCTGCTCACTCCTGAAGATCTAAACAAGAAAATACTAAGCGTAGGTGATGGACCAGCGAGTTTTAATCAGGAAATGAAGGCGTTGGGCAAAAACGTTATTTCAGTCGATCCGATATATCAATTCAGTAGTGAGGAAATCAAAACTCGAATTGAGGAAACCCGCGCAACGATTATGGATCAGATACCTGAACATCATTCTCAGTACGTTTGGAAATATATCCGTTCGGTTGCGGAGCTCGAGAAAATCAGAATGGATGCCATGAATCGATTCCTAAATGACTATGAAAATGCGCCTCAGCGCTACTTACCTCATACTCTACCTGGTGCACTCCCCTTTAAGCGAAACTTTTTTGATCTTTCATTAAGTTCTCATTTTCTATTCCTTTACGATGCATTAGGAGTTGATTTTCATATCCAGACCATCAAAGAAATGATGCGGGTGAGTTTCGAAGGTCGTTTTTTCCCACTATTAAACCTTTCTGGAGAAAAATCCTTTGTGTTGGAGGAGGTCATAAGTCATTTCTGTTCTACGTTTGATGTCTCTACAGTAACCGTGCCTTACGAATTTCAACGAGGCGCTAATAAGATGTTGGTTATTCGTAAAGCCAATAAATAGTTTCTTATTCATCGTATCCATTTCAAATTAATCTCAGAAATTCTTCCTTTCTTGTAGAAGGCGATCATCACATTAGCATTGAATAGATATCGTAAAATTACAGGTATTCTAGGCCCCGGATTGTTATTGGCCAGTACCTCCATTGGTACATCGCATCTGGTTTTGTCAACAAGGGCCGGTGCTCATTATGGTATGGTTTTCTTCCTTATCATCTTATGCACACTGATTCTCAAATATCCACTCTTTGAGTTTGGTCCCCGATATACGGCTGCTACGGGTAAGAGTTTACTTCATGGATATGGTAAGCAGGGAAAGTGGGCCATTTGGCTCTTTGTTTTGATTATGGTACTTGATATGTTTGCTGTGACTGGTGCGATCACAGCAGTGTGTGCAGGGCTGCTTACCTCGACGATCGATCTCAATATTTCGGTGACTTTGCTTTCAGCACTGATCCTTCTGATTACCACAGTGCTCCTGGGATTTGGAAGGTACCGGGGACTCGATTACATCATTAAGGGTATATCAATTTTACTATTACTATCACTGCTTGTGGCTTTTATCGCCACTTTGATCTATGGTCCCAATATTCCACTGCCCGAGCACGGATGGCATGTATCAGACTTATCTACGGGTACTGGACTGGCACTCACTATCGGTCTGATTGGATTCATGCCCACAGGTTTAGAGGTGTCTACTTTGCATAGTATTTGGTCAGAAGAACAGATTAAAGTACTGGGGCGTAGACCCACACTCAAGGAAGCACTTTTTGATTTTAAAGTGGGATATGCTTTTACAATTATTACAGGATTGATGTTCGCTATGATAGGCGCCTACGTCGTGTACGGATCGGGCCAGAGACTCGAAGGTAATTCTACTGAGTTTAGTATTTCATTGTTAGAAATTTTCACGAAGAGGGTGGGAGCATGGCTCTACCCAATTCTGGCCATTGCTGCTTTTGGGACCATTTATGGCACTTTGGTGAGTATCATGGATGGTTTTTCCCGAGGTTTTATAAGTGGGTTTCAAGCCTTACGCAGTAATCAGCAGCAAGATGGAAAGCCGTTTTTGTCTTTTCTCCCGGTGTTAATCATACAGGCGTTAGGTGGATTTTTAATGCTCACTTTCTTTAAAGGAGGGATGGTGAAAATACTGGATCTAGTCACAATTTTGGTGTTCTTGACAGCTCCAATTATTGGGTTTTTGAATCTCAGGGTTATTCAGTCTGACGAGGTGCCGCATTCATTTCGTCCCAGCCTTGCACTGACTACTATGGCGTATATTGGAAATGTGGCAATGTTAATTATCGCGGTCTACTATCTTTTGGATTTGGTATGAACGAAGGATGATGGAAATAAAAAAGCTATCCAAATCCGTCAACTTGGATAGCCATAAAATACACAAAATCCACTAGGATATAATTCTTACAATGTCTAATCTTTAGGTCGAATTTCAGAGTGAAATATCTGTAATTCATTATGTTATAAATATACAGCTTTTCATGTCAAATTGCTCTTGTGATGTACGAAATGGCCGTTTTGATGTATGAAATCCCATTTTTAATGGAGTAATTAGTTCAGTTAAAGAAAGTTGTAATCGATAGGAAAAAACAGGGGTCTTAAAAATGCTACTGACCCCTGTTACACTCAATTACCTAGAATAGGATTATCTTTTTGGTATACTTTCTAGCCCCCACCGATACCTGTAATAAGTAGATACCTGCACTATATGATCGCATGTCGATGATAG
>JAUILM010000070.1 GCA_030432855.1 Bacteroidia bacterium | reverse complement strand
ACCAATTTGCAAGTTTGTTTCATCATTTTCCAATACACGATCAACTGTACCCTCTGTATCTATATAGAAAAGCCTTTTTCCGAATTGAGGATACTTGTCACTGTAACGCTTTCCCGTTCGGAGATCTCCAAAGGACGAATAGGTCGCACTACCCCAGTACCCCAATTTCTTACCTCCAATGCCAAAATCTACATGTGCCGTCTTCTGGCGACTAGCAGATGCATATCGCATCGAAGTATTTAGATCAAGTGTCCCCGCCTCCACTCCCACTTTGGGAGATTTGGTGCGAAAGTGGACTACACCGCCTAAGGCATCACTGCCATACATCAAAGACCCCGGCCCAAAGATGACTTCCAGCTGCTCAAGACCTTGTGCATCTACTGTGATTGCATTTTGCAGGTGGCCACTTCGATATATTATGTTATTCATTCGTACTCCGTCAAGTACAAGCAACACTCTATTGGCTTCAAACCCACGTATGATGGGACTTCCTCCACCCATTTGACTCTTTTGCACAAACACACCCGGCGTAGCAGCTAATGCGTCGGCCGCATTGGGGCTTTGCTGAAAAGAGATCTCTGATTCCGCCAACCGCTGTACCTGATAGGGAATCATACGCTCCGTAAGGTCTGTTCTACCTATCACCTCCACCACCTCCAGATCCTGCATAAGGGGCTGCAAGGTCACGGAAGAGCGTTTAATCAGATCGGGTGTAGCATATTGGACTTCATAGTATCCCATCGATGCGATATATAGGGTGTCAGATCCGTCAGGTTTAGGGATATGAATGTTGCCTGAAAGATCAGAAGTGGCCTTAATTGTGTAATCTCTATTGTGGGCTATTGCTGCCGGAAGAGGCTCTCCCCCGCTATTTATCACCTGAAATGACAGGCTGTCGCGTTCCTGAGCTTTTACCAGCAATACGACTACCAGCAGAGCGATGCTGAGTATCAGCTTCCGGATTATTCTTGGGAAGTTTAATTGTGAAGGTTGTCCCAACATTCTGCTCTGATTTCTTGACAAATATCTTGCCTTTGTGGTAATTCTCAATAATACGTTTTGCCAAAGATAATCCAAGTCCCCAACCTCTTTTCTTTGTTGTAAAACCTGGCTGGAAAACCATTTTTTGTTTTGAGGCGGGAATCCCTTTCCCAGAATCTGAAATATCAATTATGATGTGATCCTGATCTTCATAAACTTCCGCCTTAATCAATCCCTGGCCTTCCATAGCATCTAACGCATTTCTCAACAGATTTTCGATAACCCAGTTGAACAGATGAGAGTTAATATTTACATAAAGTGGCGCATGTTGTTCTTCTGGAAATTCGAATTGAACCCTGCGAGAAGCCCGACGTTGCATGTAACGTTTGGTCTTATTTAACTCATCATAAATATCCTTTCGATCAAGGCTGGGCGCTGATCCGATCTTTGAAAATCGATCAGCAATCAATTCAAGTCGGCCAACATCGTCCGTGAGTTCATCCAGGATCTCCAATTTGTCAGGTTCATCATCTGAAATGGCACGCAGGTGCTCTATCCAGGCTACAATCGCACTGATGGGGGTACCCAGCTGATGCGCTGTCTCCTTAGCCATCCCCACCCAGACTCTGTTTTGCTCTGCTTTCCTACTGGAACTCAGCATAAAATATCCCAGTGCCATAAACACAGAGATCAGGAGGACCATGATGATAGGAAAATAGGTAATAAACTGGGATAATCGGGATCGGTGAAAATATACTAATTGTTCAACTCCAGGCCCCTTATATCGTACAGGTTCGATACCAGAACGTTTGATTTTCTCAAGATCACGCCGTACATCCTCCTCGGTGGTTCCCTCCGGAAAGTTATTGTACTGAATCTCATCCTTGTCGTTTACCAGGATAATCGGGATTGTCTTGTTTGCTGCAGTTATCTCCAATGAAAGGCTCACATCCCGGTCCGGATTGTCCAGGTCTTTTGCCAGATCTTCCTGGGCCATAAGGAGCAATTGAACCCGATTGCGTTCGGACTCATGCAGATTAGCTGCCAGGAAAGAAGTGTACAGAACCACCACGACCATGATGACCACGGCGGCAATTGTCATGTAGAGCTTCCAGGCACTTCGCTTCTGATAAATATCCATTCCCCTTAATATCCAATCAAAGATAAAAACGAATTAAACGTCATGATGGTATTCAGCTGTATATCCCCTCAATGATATTATCTGTTCTATACTGAAGCTATGACACGCAACCGAGTTGAGGCGAAACGGAACTTATAGTCTATGGTGATGTTTGTATGAAACGTATCTTTGCAAGCACGTGAACGAGAAGAAAGACATACGAGCCCTTTCAAAAGAGCAACTACAGACCTTCTGCAAAGAAGTTCTCTCCTTACCCAGGTATCGGGCAGACCAGGTATGGCAATGGTTATGGCAGAAAGGCTCAGGCAGTTTTGAAGACATGTCAAACCTACCCAAAGCCTTGCGTGCGGCATTGGATATGCACTTTGTAATTCAGCAGATCACGCTGGACTTTCAGCAACATAGTGCTGACGGTACCATCAAAAGCCGCTTTCGACTTCATGATGGACATCTCATCGAGTCGGTTCTGATCCCGGTACCTGATGAAAATCGTTATACGGTCTGTGTGAGTTCACAGGTGGGCTGCAGCCTGAGCTGCAAATTTTGTGCAACCGGACAAATGAAGCGCGAACGCAATCTGACTGCCGGAGAGATTTATGATCAGGTTTTTCTCGTAAACGAACAGGCACTAGAGCATTTTGGACGCCCATTGACCAATATTGTATACATGGGCATGGGAGAACCCCTCCTGGCCTTTAAACCCGTGATGCAGTCCATCGAGCGGATCACGGCTGAAGATGGCCTTCACATGTCACCAAGGCGCATCACAGTCAGCACCGCCGGGATAGCTAAAATGATCCATCGAATGGCAGAAGATGGTGTGCGGTTTAATCTTGCCCTTTCAATGCATGCAGCCGATGATGCAAAGCGTAATGAAATCATGCCGATCAATGAGCAGAACAACCTGGAAGTTTTGCAAGAAGCTTTGCGAGCCTTTTATCAAGCCACCAGAAACAAAATCACTTTGGAGTACATTGCCTTTCAGGACTTTAATGATGGCATTGAGGATGCGAAGAACCTTGCCAAATTTTGCAGTGCCTTTCCCGTCACTGTAAACATTATCGAGTACAACCCCATTTCGGGCGTGTCTTTCATCAAATCAGATCCAGAGCGACTGAATCGATTTGCCAGCAAGTTAGCAAGTCTGGATATTCCGGTGACCGTGCGAAGAAGCCGCGGTAAAGATATTGATGCAGCCTGCGGTCAGCTCGCTAATAAGGAGGCCCAGCCATCATAGTCTGGTCTCTTCTCGACGGTTGTGCATTGACAAATCGTGCAATACGGTAAGGTATTTGCCGTTTAAAAGTAACTTTGCCGGGATTTTACTACATGAAGAGCAATTTTAAAATTTTCGCAGCATTGATCTGCTTTCTAATAAGTATATCAGCTGCACGAGCACAACAGGGATTTGAAGTCGGGGGATGGCTAGGCGGTGCCTTCTATTTTGGTGACTTGAATACACAGTTTGATGTTACTCATCCTGGTCAGGCTGGTGGCATCATTGGTAGATACAATTTCAATAACAGGCTGGCATTGAAGTTTTCCGGCAACTATGGATTCCTCCGAGCTGATGATGCGAACTCTGATAATGCCTTCGAACGCAGAAGGAATATCAACTTTAGAACACATCTGTGGGACCTGAGCAGTCAGGTGGAGTTTAATTTCTTCCGGTACATTCACGGTCACCGGGATTACTTTTACACACCTTATCTCTTTGCAGGATTTTCTGTTTTTTCATTCAATCCGTATGCAAAATATAACGGTGAAAAGACACCTCCTCTCCGTGAGCTAGGCACTGAAGGTCAATTTCAGGGTGAGGAATACGCCAATTTTCAGCGGGCCCTGAATTATGGTATTGGTCTGAAGATGGACCTTTCCTATGAATGGAGTTTAAACATTGAGTTGAGTCTGAGAAAACTCTACACCGACTATCTGGATGACGTTAGCACGGTGTATCCTGACATGAGTGAATTACGTGGCAATCATGGTCCTGAGTTGGCAGACATCGCCGTACTGGCATCTGATCCATCATTCCCTGATGCTGATGGCAACCTATTGGGTATGGAGGGCCGGCAGCGAGGAGACTCCACTACAAAAGATTCATATACATTTCTGCAAATTGGCCTGGTATACTACTTTGGAAATGTGAAGTGCCCGGAAATTTCCAAATAAGAAAAGGTCCATACAAACGCATGGACCTTCCAAATAAATAAACGACGGAATATCGTAAGGGATCAATTGAAATCCTGTTTGTTTTTCAGTTTTTCAACCGCATCCATCATACTTTTCTTATTGACATCATCCGGAGCTTCTTCCACTGCCATTTCAGCGTGTTTAAGCGCTTCGTCATATTGACCGACTGCAGCCAATCCTCTGGCCATCCCCACATTAGTGGGCCAGGCACCCTCATAACGATCATGGTTATACTTAAATACCTCCAAGGCCTTGTCCTTCCGATCCATGGTAATCAATTGCCGTCCAAACTGATGGATTTGCAGGGAAGTCGCAGTAGGGTCTTTAATAGCTGCCATCATGGTCTCTTCGGCTTCAGACATCTTTTCCATTGCCATCTGTATCGAAGCCTTATTTTGTAGTGTATTGAAGTTGGACACTCCCACAAAAGGTGCACTTATCGCATCTTCTGCCCACTCCAGACCTTTTTCAAGGTGTGTATTGTTAGCAAGGCAAAATTGCGAGGCGGCCACATAATTTTGATACGTAAATCCAGCTCCGCCTGTAAGCTCTCGATCAAATGTCTTGACATACAAGTCATTGTAATCTGGGACTGAAATCGTCATTGGGATTGATTTTTTCTCCCATTTAAGCGCCAATACGGCAGATTCTGGTTGTCGATCATCAAATGCATACGTGAGCCATTCATGATATGCTGACTCCGCAGCTTCAACATCGACCCGTAATACATCATCAGCTTCATCATAATTATAACTACCCCATTGGTCTGTATTTTTCGTGAAGATCCAGGTCCAGGGTTCAGTCTCACGCGGTATCAAATGCAGGCCATAACTCCCTGCTGCGATGGCTTTCCCTTCGATTTCTACATCATGAGAAAAAGTGATTACCGTACTTTCATTGGCTCCGGCACGCCAGGGTGCAGGATTGCCTGAGCCGAAGCCCACGCCGAAACTTAAATCAGATAATCCGTAGGGTACTAATTCCCCCCAGATTTTTCCCGTCCTGTCTTCTCCAGTGGGAGATGTAACATCCGGACTGCTATAGTCGACCGTGACAGTGACCAAACTGCCGATAAATTGTGTTATAGAGCTTTTTTGATTGTTTCCCGAAGGTGGAGTGCTCAATGTCTGACCTGCCACATAAGTTGTCAGCAAGCCACTCAACAGAGCAATCGAAAAAAGTCGTTTCATACGATATAAATTAAGTGAAGTAATTAGATCATCAATGTACCTAAAGGAGCAACCTGCTGCGTTACTTTATCGATGAAAGCATGTAAATACCGGATTATACAAAGATGTGGACATCACAATTCCCAAACTCAAAAAGAGAGATTGAAATTCGTATGCGCAATGATAACCCCGTACAATGATTATTTTCGCCACCGCAACCTATGAATAGAAAGATACTAGACACCGATCAAAAGGCCCTTGAAATTAATCTTGACGAGCAGATTTACGGGACTTTTGCAGAAATCGGAGCCGGACAGGAAGTTGCCCGCATATTCTTTAAGGTGGGAGCAGCGGCAGGGACAATTGCCAAGACCATGTCTGCCTATGATAAAACGTTTTCTGACAGGATCTATGGTATTGAAGAAAGCGGCCGGTATGTGTGTGAATCCCGACTCTACAAGATGTTGGATCATGAATATGGCCTATTACATACTCGACTTCAAACGCAGAAACCTAACAATCTTTTCTTTGTCTTTGCTGACACGGTGGCGGCGCTCAATTACAACCGAACCAATATTGGTCAGGGTTGGCTGGGAGTAAGATTCCAATTGCACCCCAACAGTGAGCCAAACGACTTTGTGCTTCATGTCAAAATGTTGGACAACAATCCACAGTTGCAACAATCTGCCATTGGCATCCTGGGTGTCAACATGATTTATGCCTGTTTTAAGCACCATGATGATATTAATGCATTAGTCTCCTCGCTCCAGGATGGCATAAGGGATCGGGTGATCATCGACCTGATTCGTCTGTCGGGACCCGATTTCAAGTCGATAGATAATCGACTGATCTCTTTGAAAATGGTGCAGAACGGACTCACCGATGTGGCCATGTTTGGACCGGACGGACAAGGCATCCATCCATCAGAGTTTCTCTATAAAAAATCATTGATGGTGGTAAGAGGTCACTTCAGACCCCCCACATTGGTGACCAATGATGTATTCCGCATCTCATTTGACCAGTTTAGAGATGACCCGGATGTAGATGCTGACAAGGCAGAGCTTATGGCCGAGCTCACCCTGGATTACCTGAAAGTCGAAGATGGAGAAATCGATGATGCCGATTTTCTAGCCCGGGCGGAAATGCTATGCGCTTCCGGTCGCAAGGTGATAGTCTCTGACTGTAGCAATCATATCTCACTTATCAAGTACCTATCTGACTATAAGATCAGTCATCTGGGGATTGTCATCGGTGTAAGAGAGCTGTCTGAGCTCATCACCAACAAGTACTATCAGCATAAAGATGGTATGCTGCTCACCGAGTTTGGGCAGTTATTTGTGAATAACATGCGTGTCTATGCCTATCCGGCACTTGCCAATGATTTAAAGCATCTGATCACATTGGACAACCTCCCGATCCCTGAGGGAATTGAATTTCTTGTGAAGTTTCTCATTGGTAATGGTCTTATGGTGCCTGTACGAAATTATCAGGAAGATATACTCACGATCATTCCTCATAACATCTATCAAATGATAAAAAACAGTGAGAGAGGCTGGGAAAAGTATGTCCCCGGATACCTTGCTGATATCATCAAGCGAAAACAACTTTTTGGTTATGTCAGTCCTCTCTAAGATCCTCTCTTTCCTAACTTTCCTGATCATTTACAGCTGCAGTAGCCAAGTGAATGATCCCGGAGACAAAGACCAAAGGACAGCTAATGTGTCACTTCTATCCGTGGAAGACACCTTGAAATATGGTGGAGATACACTGCCCATTGATCGATCCGTACAATACATCATGGGGCGTTTTGAGCCCGATACACATCCAGTCTTTGAGCTCATCGAAAGTAAATATGCGGATAGAGCAGGTATGTATTTGCGGAGCGATACGTATGAGGCTTTTAAAAAAATGCATGCAGCCGCACTTCAAGATAGTATTGAGCTGGTGATCCGCTCCGCAACTCGAAATTTCAACTATCAAAAAGGTATTTGGGAGAGAAAATGGAGTGGAGAAACTACACTTGAGGCAGGTATCAAGGCCACATCTATTGAGAACCCAACCAACCGTGCTCTGGAAATCCTAAGATACAGTTCAATGCCTGGATCATCCCGACATCACTGGGGTACCGATATTGATCTAAATGCATTTTCCAATGCATTTTTTGAACAAGGGCAGGGTCTTAAACTGTTTAATTGGTTGACAACACATGCGAGTACATATGGTTTCTGCAGGCCCTACACTGAAAAGAATGCAGAGAGGCCAGATGGATATCAGGAGGAAAAATGGCATTGGTCCTATTGGCCAGTATCATCTCAACTATTGGCTGCAGCGGAGAACGTACTGAAAGATTCCATGATTACGGGATTTATGGGTGCTGATCAGGCTGCAGAAATCAAGGTCGTGGAAAAATATGTACAGGGTGTAAATATGCAATGCAAACTAAATTAAACCTTAAAATATTATGGCACTGACAGAGTCAAACATGCTGGAACTGGGCACAGAAGCTCCTTATTTTAATCTGCTTGATGTGATCACTGGCGAGAAAAAGAGTATCGACGACATTGCATCAGACGTTGCAACAGTCGTTATGTTTTGGTGTAATCATTGTCCCTATGTGATTCACGTGACCGACAAGGTACTCGAACTTGCCAAAGAATATCAGGAAAGAGGTATCGCTTTCGTGGCCATTTCTTCTAATGATGTAGAAAAATATCCCCAAGATGGTCCTGATGAAATGAAGGAATTAGCAGAAAATAAAAATTATTCATTTCCATATTTATTTGACGACACACAGAATGTGGCCAAAGACTATGACGCAGCGTGCACCCCTGACTTTTATGTATTCGACGGTGATCGAAAATTAGTATATAGGGGTCAGCTTGATGGCTCGCGTCCTGGTAATGATGTGGCCCTTACCGGCGAAGCTTTGTCTGAGGCTCTCGATGCTATATTAAATAGAGAACCCCTTCCTACCGTCCAACGCCCAAGTGCTGGTTGTAATATTAAATGGAAATAGTTTAGGCTTTAATTTGAAAGAAATAAAATGGGATCCCGATACCGGTGATCCCATTTTTAGTAGCCGTATGTTTATTCTTACTATTAAAATGGCCATAGAACCAACCCAACGCTAAAGGGTGTTACTTCATAGCCACCATTTTTATCTTCATCAAATAGATCATTAAGCGCTACCGTCCCGTACAGTATTACCGGACCATATCCAACTTCAGCTCTCAGACCATACCTCCAGGTATTTAGACCAAAATTATCTCTTGTTTTTTCCTTATTCCCCTTCTCCTTCGTTTTAAAATTTGCCCCGAGTAAAACCCCGGCATATGCACCTGCACTTATATGCAGGGACCGATAGGAGTATCTGGGATTTGATTTAATATTAAACATGATCGGAACCGTCAAATAAGAATAACTGAGCCGGTTCTTTTTAAAGTTAGCATCCGGAACAAATTCAAAGGTTGCCTCTGGAGTGTCCGGCAGAAGCACCACGGGATTATCAAAAAACGCTCTATGCATTTCCCAGGTCAATCCGTATACAAAATTTAAATATCCTCCCGCTAAACTCACACGTTGCTGTACAAAGTGAAGGTTTATGTTAGTCGATTTCCAGGGTCTTAGTTCGAAAGGATCAATTCCATTATCCAACCTATAGGTTTCTGGAGTTGCCATACCACTGGTTCCAAAATCAATAAGACCAAATCGCGTCTTCGTGTTTCTTCTACTTCTGTATTTCTTACTGTACTCGTAGTTCCTGCTGTAGGAAGGTACAATCGTGTCCTGAACATCCTCTCCAGGGATGCTATCCTGCTGACTAAACAAAGCCAGTGTACAAAAGGTAAAAATTAATATAAGTGCATTTTTTTTCATCGTGTTTCCTTTATTTCCTGAAATGATTCAGGTACGAGCTTTTCCTTAAATCCAACGCCTACAATATCGCCTAGACTTCGGGGTAATAGATTTGCCTTTGCCAAAAACTTTCCAAGTCGGAATTTTTCATCCGGCTCTTCATCAATGATTAATATTGGCATGGGAAGATCTCTATCCCCTGTCTCCAAAGTATTGGGAGCCATTTGTCGTTGCGGTAAAGTAGAGACCTGGACCACATCGCGAATAGGTCTAATATCTCTTTCTATATTGATGGCTACATCTTCTTCTGGTTCAGCTACAAATATTTTCTCTTCAGCGGTTTGGATCGGATCCAATATCGCTACATCGACTTTGGAATTTCGATTTTCTTTCGTATCGGTTTCTTCGGAAATATTCGATAGCTCCTTTTCCTGATCAATTATATCCTCACTAAATGTATTTTTCGTAGCATCAGATTTCTCCTGGGCATTTAATACCGTTGCGACCTCATTGTCTGAAGGCTCGATTGGATCAATGGTTTGATGTTGATCCAACTGTATGTCTTCTGGTACTGAAGGAGGCACAACTTCTACCAGATTGTTTGCTGCCCTTTCATCGATAGAAATTGTAAAATATGTAACACCTAGCAGTAGTAATATCGCAGCTGCCACACTCCACTTTTTCCAGGCACCTCTGTTATTACGCGCATGCAACGGAATAGTTACAGCCACTGGTTTTATTAATCTTTCCTTGCCAGGAAAATTTTCATTGAGGTTGGGTTCTGGTAAATAAATAAGCTGAAAATCATCAAACTCAGCTTTTATGTCAGGATTTCTCCATAAAAATGATTCGAACTGCAATCGATCTTCGGGAGACATCGTGTCCTCCAAATAATCCAGTGCATATTCTTCGTAATTTTCTTTATTAAATTCCATGCTACTTATTCTAACAGTGACTACTGGTCAAAAAAAATTGCAGTTTTTTTCGTGCTCTAAATAAATTGATCTTCACCTGTGCTTCTGTGAGATCTAAAATCTCTGCAATTTCCTTGTAAGAGTACCCTTCATGGTCTCTCATTAAAATCAGGGTTTTCTGACGTGTAGTTAATTTCTTCAATAACTCCTCAATTAGCTGTCTGTTCTCGAGGTCGTCTGCCTGCACGATGGGTTCTGACTTGTCCATCATTGAAGCAGCATTCCTTCGAGTTTGTCTTTTTCTAAACAGGTCAATACAGGCCCTGTTTACGCTGGTAAACAGATAGCTCTTTGCAGCGCCAATCTGCACCTCTTCGTGACGTTTCCACAATCGTTCAAACACCTGCTGTACCACATCTTCAGCGTCCATACTGTCCGAGACCATCCGGAGTGCAAACCGGTACAGTCTATCCGAGTATTCCCTCACACATTCGTTGTATTCGGTGGCTTTCATTTGCTAGTAGTACGTCTGAATCAGGGGAAAGTTACAGTATGGTACAAAGATTTTGTCAAAGAAGTTAGCTAAGAATCCCCGGGTAGAAATCATCTGAGTGTTAGGATGCGGTTGAAATGCCCAGATCGCGCCTTTGCAGTTGCTTTTTCTTGATATCCTCCATAATCATAGTGGCATGAACTCTACTGTTTTCTATAAACAACTTGTTGGTCTTCAGGCCGCCAGCTACCACACCCGCCAGGTAGACATGTGGCACGTTTGTCTCTAGTGTTTGTTCATCAAAGACCGGCGTTTTAAATTCATCATCATGGGAGTTGATCCCGATTTTATCCATTAACGTATAATCAGGCTGATAGCCGGTCATTGCCAATACGAAATCGTTTTCGATCGTGATGATGCCTTCTGGTGTCTTAATGTCAACTTCCCCGGGTCGAATCTCCACCAACTCCGAATTGAAGTACGCCTTTATAGATCCTTCCTTGATACGGTTTTCGATGTTAGGTTTTATCCAGTACTTTACCCGGTCGTAGATTCCGTCTCCCCGTATCACCATTGTGACCTCGGATCCCTTCAGATACGTTTCCAATGCCACATCACAGGCTGAATTGGCCGCACCCACGACCACCAGCTTTTGTCCGACGTACGGATGTGCTTCTGTGTAGTAGTGACGTACTTTATCCAGATCCTCACCAGGAATGTTCATGTCCACAGACTTTCCAAAGAAACCAGTGGAAACGATGATATTATCAGCTTCATATTGGTCTTTAGATGTTGTGATCTTAAAACGACCTACTATGCCTGACTCTACATCCTTTACCTCTTCATACAGATTTACCTTTAATTTCCAGCTGTCCCACACCCTTCTATAATACTCAAGCGCTTCCCGCCGTGTAGGTTTTTCAGAGTGTGAGATAAAGGGCACATTACCTATCTCGAGAAGATTTGAAGTAGAAAAAAAAGTCATGTTGGTGGGGAAGTGAAAAAGAGAATTGACCAGGACTCCCTTTTCAATCACCTGGTAGGATAGTCCTGATTTTTCCGCCTCAATGGCACATGCCAGACCAATGGGGCCCGCACCTATGATCACTAAGTCTAACTTATCTTTCATAAGTGTGCAAAAATAACAAATCACGAGGTTAGTCGAAGAAGACCAAGGGTGTCAAAAAAGTCTACCCACGCCAAAGATGATGAGTCCCTTCTCTTCTTTTGAAAAAGCGGTTGACAGATGCAGACTAAACCGTTCTTTGAGTGGCACAAAATAAACTCCGATTCCGTACCCGTCATGCCAGACCTTAGATGTCTGATCTCTGACAGTCACCTTTCCCCGATCCAGAAAAAACCGGATTCCAAATTTATGTGGTATAAGGGCAGACGGTCGATCTAATAACAATAGGCGCAAATCAGAATTGAAAAAGATGGCACCATCACCTGTAAAGCGATTTCGTCTGAAACCCTTGAGATAACGATTTTGTCCGATAGTAGGTCTATCGTAATATGGAACATCGTGAAGACTGTAGCTTCCGCCTGCCCTAAGACCCAATGTAAAGGGCCCAAAGCTGGTAAAGAACTCCGCAAACCCTTCTCCTACCTGATAATTTTCCAACTTACTGTTGAGTGTTTTACCATACAGGTGCGTGGTATAAAGTCTTGAGCCTTTGGTCGGCAGATTGGGTCGATCCCGAAAATCCAGATCTAATTCAACAGATAATTTTCCGATCTGAAAGGGATCAACGCCTATCGTTGTCTCATCGTCTGTTATGGTGTTTTCCAGTGTCTGACCACTATTGGCTTCTACGTTCAGCTTAAAGTTTACAAAGCTGTTTTTCCAGAAAGATCGCTGGAGTCCAAGATAGACGGCCGCAGAAGTATACTGTAATGTGTAGTATTCATCCGTCAGGAGACCGGCATCATAGGTAGTTTCGTTTCCAGAGCCAAAAAAGTATCGATATCTACGTCGGTTTTCGGCGGATATCCCGGCTATGAGATCATGCTTCCCAACCACGTGTCGCCATTGACCATCATAATTGATTTTAGCATTGCCAATGGTTGATGCTCCTACCTGTACGCTGTGCTGACTACTAAAATCGGGCTTTGCGTACCGCTGATTGGTAAAAGTGACACCACCGTTGAGCGATACACCATAGTCGCTACTAAATCCCAGGTACGCTAGTGGAAAATATGTAGGATAGGCAAATCGTGTTCGGTTATATCGGTAGGCATCATCTGGTGCACGGACCACTCTTCGAAGCTCGCCATCATTCTCCAGGGCGCTAATAGCCGCCTTCTCGTAT
>JAUILM010000902.1 GCA_030432855.1 Bacteroidia bacterium | reverse complement strand
GTATTTTAGCAAGAGATGGAATGCAACTATTTGTTTGAATGGCTTACACCCGGGAATCACAAAAACACCAAAGATGATTACTTTAGAAAGGTTCTTTAATGAAATTGCACCATTATCCGGGGATGAATGGGAGGCCTTACTGGAAATTAGTGAACTATCTACCTTCAAAAAAGAGCAATATATCGTGCAAAAGGACAGCTCGTTTTTGCATGAGGTATTCATAGAGCAAGGAATTGTCAGGGCATTTCTAATTGATAGTGCAGGAAATGAAAAAACAACTGCCTTCTTCACTGATGGAGAGTTCATGAGTACTTCGACGCTTAGAACTAAGAACGGTAGATCAATGCATTTTTACCAAACACTATGCCCTTCGAAACTGGTCCTCTTTCCATCAGACAAGATAAAATCCTTTCTTTCACAAACTAAAAAGCTGTCTAAAATTGGAAGAGCAATAAAAGACTCGGAAATCGATAGAATATTCAACCGGGACAAGACCTTGCTCCAAAACAAAGCAAGCGACAAATACTGCTGCTTCTTGGCTCATTATCCAACGTTGGAATCCAAAATATCTCAGAAGTACATAGCATCCTATCTGGGCATCACTCCGGTATCACTGAGCAGAATCAAGCAAGAACTTAGAAAAAGTCAATTGATAACAATTGATAACAACTCTCTGGCAGAAAGATGATAGCTTTCCAGCGAAATCAAAATATTTTACTGCTGGTGTTTTTAAAAAATATACTAAACCTGCTAGATAGGTATGGAAAATATAGAATTGCCATTCCCATTATCCTGGTTGGTGTCATCTTACAAAGGATTCTCGTTTCTATTTATCTTCCCAATTTCCTCTCTTTTTCAGATGGACTAGCGAATCCTGATCAACTATTCAGCTATGATCTATCATATCTAGAACGCCTGTACCAAAACCTGGGAGAAGATGGAAGAAAATATTATGCTGAAATGCTAGGGATTGACTTCATATTCGCCTTTATTATGTCAACAGGTCTTTCTCTCCTGCTTTCAGCACTTAACAAAACACCAAAATGGTATTTTCTTTTACCTTGCTTATTAGCGCTCAGTGACTTCTCGGAAAATGCCTCACAACTACTACTATTGAATTTATATCCCAAACTAAATGTACTCCTTTCGTCTTTTTCCTCTTATGCCAGCTCTATGAAGATGTCTTTTAGCCTGGCCTGTCTACTTCTTGTTACCTGGCATATTTTTAAGCGGATCATGATATGGTTTAGGCAAATATTTAGATCCAAAGCAGATATTCAGAACTAGATATATAATGAAAACATCCTGCATAATATTCCTAGCTACATTATTTATCTTCAACTTGCAGGCACAAAGTGAAGTAAACCCCAACATAGTTGGAGAGAATCATGAGATCCACTCAGAAGTCCTGGATGAGATACGACAAATCCAGATCTACCTTCCCCAAGACTACGAAGCATCTAATACTGAATATCCCGTTCTTTATATTCTTGATGGGCAGCGATTCTTTCTTCATGCGGTGAGTTTATCGGAGTATTTTGCTGAATTCAATTTAGCGCCTGCTTTCATTGTGGTTGGAATTACAAATAAATACCCTCAAAGGTTTGAATACTTTTCTGAGGCGACAAGATTTACAAAATTCATAGAAGAGGAATTACAACCCTTTATTAATCGTACATTTCGGAGTAGTCAGGAAAACATACTTTTTGGATGGGAGTTTGGTGGTAGTTTATCACTTGACATCTTGATCAATCATCCCATTCTCTTTTCAGGTTACATCATTTCCAGTCCCTATCCCATTACAGAAAAATTAAAATCGTTGGATACCACATTAAAGTCTAACAAGTCTCTCTTCTTTTCAGTGAGTCCTCATGAGTTTGAAGTCACTGATGGTGTCAATTTATTAGACTCAGTACTTTCCAATAATGTTAAAGGTGGACTGGACTGGAGGTACTTGAAGCTGGACCAAGAGGAACATCGCTCGACTGCCTACACAACTTTATATCATGGCCTACGGTGGTACTTCAGATATTTTCCGGAATTTGAGGAAGATGTTTTGGATAGATTGCTTGAGGCAGGTGGACTAGATCACGTAAACTCCTATGTCAGAGAGCGAGCCAATAGATATGGCTTTACGCCGTCACTTACCGCATGGTCAAAGTTCACAATTATTCGTAGTGCCATCAGAGCAAATAACTATGAGGAATTCAAAACTTTTGTTGATAGCTTCTTCACTATTGAATTTGTCCGTGAGCTTGACAATGAGCATCGAGCGCTGAGTATCGTTGATTTTTTTTCTGCTAATGATCAATATGATCAGGCAGTAGAGGGATACAAAATGCTCCTCGAAGAATATCCCACATCCACCAACCTATTGACGAGACTGGGAAATACTCTTCTCAAACTTGGTAATAAGGAAGAA
>JAUILM010000069.1 GCA_030432855.1 Bacteroidia bacterium | reverse complement strand
ATTCAACCCACCGGGACAAGACTGTTTCAGTTCGATGATCACCTTATATTGTTGCTCACACGGATCGGGGGTAAACTTCTGGTAATCAACATGTACCTGCAACCCACACTTCGGATCCAGGGCGATCGGAGAAAACTGCAAATCGCCCTGTTCATCATATCCCACATCGATCAGATCGAGCGACAGTACCGGCAAAATGCCACCCTTGGCAAAGAAGGCGGTCGGGCCTTGCCACCCACTGGTGTCACCACAGTACAACGTAGTGCTTTCGCTACAGAATATTGACTCATTATGGATCTGAGGCAACCTGAATACCACGATGGTATCAAATACAGATCCCCTATTTCCATCCTTATCAAAAGCTTCGTACTCTCGATAAATCACCTTGGCGGTGTCCTGATCTTCCTCGCACTCATAGGGTACTACCCAGTCCGATACAAAATGTGTCTCCACAGGACCAAAGCAGGGAATGTAGGCCTCGGGGGTCATATCATCGATATCGCCATCACTTACCAGTGCGTCAGTACACCAGACGTTAGCAACACGTCCGGACATGACGATCGGTCCACTGCCCGGACCAAATGAAAGTCTACTTTGACAGCTTAAACCAGAACTGGCATATGTCAGCATAATGATAAGCTCCTTACCACTGTAAGCACAGACATCCGTCAACAAGATCATGTCTGATCTCGATAAATCGAAATCCTGATAAATGATCTGACCTCCTAACGTACTGATCATTACGTTTAACAACTCACTGCAAGAAGCACCCATAATCAGGTCACTTAAAGCAAATCGTGCATCACCAAATGGATCTATACTGACGTTGATATCTCGACAGTTTAGTGGAGCACTGGCAAATAGATCCAGTGTCACCGATTGAGAGGGTCTACATGTTATATCTAAGGAAGGAGATGGCGCAAGAATGGCACATAGCGTGTAGGTACCTGGAGGTCCAACAAGTGCCGGATCGATGCCTGACAATGTCGCAACCGTACCACCTGATGTTAGACTGGCAAATGGTACCGTACCTAAAACGGTTCCACCCGTATAGGGATCGGCGGGTGGTCCACCCGAGAATGCAACAAATGAGATTCCAAAATCGGTCTCACTGTTCATTGCCATACCCATATCCATCAATCCAGTAGCTGAAAGATCAAAGGTACCCTCTTCACAAAGCTGGGAAGGAGCACTCAAACCACCAATAACGGGACATGTGAAACATAGAGTTTCAGTAAACATTTGACTGGCCATACACATCTCATCAACATCTGTCACAGTGACACTGATAGTCGCCAGATCAGAAGGATCGAAAGACATATCTGAAATGGTAATACACCCATCCGGATCCAGACTTGCGTAACTATACGGTCCAAAATTTAGCGCCCCCACATCTACAGTGAACATTCCTGAAGGTCCTGGTGTCTCCACCTGGAAACAAACTTTCAGGTCATAGGACATCGGATCCAGACATACCTGTACTATGGAATCGATAGTAATGCTTTGCACGTACTTCGTAATACAATTGGATGTATCTCGACATTCCACCATATTAAGTGTGGATATGTCGATACGGCGATAACTCGTAGTTTGTGATAGCGAGCCCGGATCATATGTCATCATGTTGGCACCCATGATATCAGCGAAGGTTCCAGCACAGCCGGTTGTACTTTCCTGCCATTGGTAAGACAAAGCTCCACTTCCTCCTGCGGGAGATGTTTCCATTACCGTGCTTGCCATCGTCCCTGCACATATGGTGTCCTCTCCACTGATCACCCCGGCGGTTATATCATTCACTGTGATGGTGACACAATTAGAAGTGTCTTCACACATCACTCCCATCAAGGTGGAAGTGGTAATTCTTCTATATGAAGTCGATATAGTCAATGCGGGAGGATCATATGTCGCTGAAGTCGCCCCTCCAATGCTTGTGAACATGCCCATGCACCCCGATGTACTCATTTCCCATCGGTAGGACAAGGTTCCAGTTCCCATGGCGGGAGAAACTTCTGTCAACGAAGATGGATCTTCTCCAGAACAAATTGTGGCGTCAGCTCCGATCTCACCAGGATCGACATAATTTGCAATCACAAGAACACAATTTGAAGTATCACTACAGATTGACCCTCCTACTGTTGAAGTCACAATCAACCGTACTCCGAGCGTGTCATCACCTGTTAATGCAGGTATACCTATACTCGTCATGCCACTTCCTATATCCACGAATGCTCCATTGCATCCACCAGAATAACTGAATTGCCATTGTCTGCTAACGGTACCCGAACCACTTGAAGAACCGGTTTCTGCAACAAAACCTGGTAAGACATCCACGCAGGTATAAATATCAGGTCCAATGGATGATGCTGTCACATCATTAATTGTAATTGTGACACAGTTTGTTGTGTCCATACACATTACCCCTCCATTGGTAGAGATATCGATGCGACGGTAATTTGTAGTTATTGTAAGTGCCCCAGGGCTAAAATCCTGAGCAGTAGCTCCACCAATATCTGAAAAAGTGCCCATACAACCTGTGGTACTTTGCTGCCACTGATAGGATATGGTACCCGGACCTGAAGCTGCCGTCCCTGTAATGGGTGCAGGTATATTACCGCTACAAATTGTTTGATCCATGCTTATGACACCCGGTGTAACATCACTCACCGTAATCGTGAAGGAACCCATAGCAAAATCACAGCATGATCCCATAGCACTACAGTCAATGTCGGAGATATTGGCTGGCATGGTGGGTGATGTACTTCCTGTCAAATAGTTATATGAATAGACATGAAATGTACCTACAGTATTAAATTCCACATCAAGATCTGTCTGTATATCCACTACCGCATTGGTACCTGCATCCACCACCAGAAACACCTGGGTATACTCTGGAGCAGTCTGATTGCCTGAAAGCATGAACATCACGCTCGATCCGGCACAAATCGTCATATCTGATCCAGATAGTGTCCCGGCCAACGGATTGCAAACCAATGTACCCGTTGGTGCAAACATTGTAGGTAGGGAATCCGGATCACTGGTGGGGACTTCAGCCATAGGAGTGGTGACCATGATAGTGTCCTGGCACTGTACCTGACCTACACCAACAGGGAATGGAGTGTTGACCCGCACATCATATGTGATGCAAATACTATCACCCGGGTCAAGGGAGGGGATTGTAATTATGTTCTGGCCAAAAGAAATTACTAAAAACAGGATTGATAATATCACTGTAGACAGAAATCTCCTCATCTGAAACTGACGTATTTTCATTTGTCTGCCATTTGAGATGAGAAAATAACTTTACGGATGCCTGATTCAAGGGAAGAAGCTAGAAGACCATAATCAGTATGTTCTTCATGAATTGCATGTGATAACTCGTGACAAAGCACAGTTAGCAAATCCATGGAATTGAGATCATCAGACACCCAATGCATGTGGACCTCATCAGAAACTGACCGAAATTCTTCATTCTGCTCTGGAGTATCATCAACATACCACCCATGTCCGGCCGCGGTCGAATCAAGATAAATTACCCCAGCAAAATAGGCTGCAAGCTGCTTACCAGGCAGATTAGTTGGAATTATCTGAACATTCTCGAGTGTTTTTTCTATCCCCTTATTATGAAACATCGGCCTAACAATATCCTTAGCCGTGTTAAGAACACTTGATACGGATTCCATATTCAACGACGTTGAAATACTTTCTCCCATTGTGGTGGCTTGAAGTGGAATCATGATCGAAGGTGCTGTTGGGGGTGTGCCAGTACAAGTTATGGTACCTGTAGTGGTCACTGAACCAGTATTACCATTTCCAATAAGAATTGCAGTTGGAGTGGGAGGACCTCCGCATCCTGTTTCTGAATATAGTAGGAATGTCCCACCTGCATGGTCAAAATCAAAGTCATCAGGAGCCATACAGTCATCCAGCCATAAGTTTAAGCTTCCCCCTGAAGCCTGCACATCTACGTCCAAGGATGACTGACCAGGTCCGGCGGGGTCTGGAGTAGGAAAGACTTCGCCATCGAACCTTATATCCAGAGATCCATTATTCCGCACATTCACGAGAAGAGGATTATAAGGTGATGGGTAAACCATGTCGAGGTCATCATTCGGTCCTCCAACATTACCAGACGTGTAAGTATTATTTTCAAAGAACATCGCACAGGTTCCATTACCATCGGCAGTTACCTGGACAGGTCCATCCCAGGGAAGATCAAATGTATTTCCTCTTACAATAAACTCTGAGGCACCATTTTCATCCGCCGTCATCGTAAATTGTCCAAGTCCTCCGGCAGCATGCATGACCTGATCGAACATATTATTGGATAAAATCGCTTCATAGGTACCAGCACCTGGATTTAACGAGACACCGCCTTGAGGAAAGTTAAACTGGAGGGATCCATCCGGACACCCACTAGGTCCCGTCAAATGATCATTAATGATAAAGTTGTTTTGCGAAATAACCACATCTACATCTCCAGTTGCCCCCGTATTATGAGCTACTACAATAGATGCAGTACCATTGTCAATAAAATCATTTCCTAACATGAAGTTTAATTCTGCAGGATCTCCAATTCTCACTACTGCATCAGCACCGCCTTGCACTTCTACACTAATTCCCCTTCCACCCACATTTACGGTACCTGGTGGCATACAAAGAAACTCTTTCAATGTTCTGGAAAAAGTACTCGATTGGACTGTCATATCTAACATTCCTGATGTATGCGTGAAAAACTCCAGGAATCTCGCACCATCCTCAAAAGTACTTCCCGTCACGGATACTACTCCCGTTATGCCAAGAATGCGTACTGTACCCTCCGAGGAATTATCTCCAACATTTGGAACGTGATAGCGATTACTAAAAGAAATATTGCAATTGGTGATGCTGAGTCCATTCCATGTGGTTGCCATATCTCCGGCAAAGGTGGCACCATGTATCGCATTATCGCTAAATCTTCTCAAGGTGACATTGTTGAGACTCAAGCCTCCTGCTATCATTTGCCCATGAATGCCGTCGACACCTGATCGAGTTCCAATCATATCTCCGGCATCCGTGCCAGAGGATATATCCTGAATCGTCATGTTGCTAAAACTAACCAGCCCTCCCGTATTGTCAAGACGGATGCCATCAGCATTCACAATATTTTGGATCATTCCCCCACTAGAGGAGAATGGCCCCATTCCCGTACCAGACAATGTAATTGCAGTAGTTGTGCCACCGTTCGTACTGATAGAAGAAAATGTTACACCAGATCCCGAGATTGTAGTGCTGATTAAACTGACAGCAAAATTTTGAGTAGTTGTAATCATTCCAGTGGTCACTGTGATCGTACCACCAGAACTTGCATTGAGTCCAGGAGCATTGGAGGTGCTGTTATTGATATTGAGGCTAGCAAAAGTGGAAGAAATACTAGCACTCGAAGTAATATCCACCGCTGATGTCGTAGAATTGGTGATATTAGTAGTGCCCGAAATGGTAAAGGTGCCTGCTGTAATATTGTTGAGATCAATACCCTCAGATGAACTTTGTAGGACATCCACTGTGATAAGGGCTATATTGATGTTACTTGCACCGTTAATGTCAATGCCAGGACCCGCTCCGGCACCACCGGTGTAAATACTCACTCCTTCTGAGACCACAAGTGTCCCAATATTAGATCCGATAATTCCACCACTGCCAGATCGTGCTGAGTTGCTACCCACGTCTAACCCACGAATATCATTATTCTGTGCAAGCAGGATAGCGCTTCCACCCCCTGACTCCACAACTTGGGGATTTGTCATGTTAACCGTCGGAAAGGGTAATCCAAAAGTAGGGATCGTCAAACCAGTGACTGAGGCAAGAGAGGAAGTCATTCCCTGCCCAAGTAATTTCTGACCATTCTCTAAGGTGACACCTCCAGTGTATTGGGTAGGCGAGCTATAAATGAAAATGGGATCACCACCCCCCGGATCAGTACTACCTCCATTACCATTTACCGCCTCAAATGCAGCTAGTGTTTCAAATGGATCGTTGATAGTACCATTGTTTCCACCTGCTGTGACGTTCTCATTAATAAACCAAATCATGCCTGATACATTAAACCTGATCAATGCATCGTTAGAAGTTGGACAACCTGGTGCGGGAGTACCATCTACCAGAATGTAAGTCACGGAATCTGGACCTTCAAATCCAGCAGGTGCATTGTATGTAAATCCTCCATCAGCTGCAATCGTAATTGATCCCCCCTGAGCAGTTGCCATCGGTATTCCATTATTCATGATGGTAGCTGCAGCTAAGTTATCGTCGAAGTCATTTAGCAAAACACCTGATCCTGCGGGTACATTTATGCCCATATTCCCGACCACATCAAAAGGTCCATCATTGGAAGCAATAGGACTAGTGAGAATACTACCAGGATCTAGGGTAGTATTAGGATCCGTACCATTAGGCACGGTTATGCCAGTAGCGGGAATGCTACCGTTGTTCTTAAGGATTAGTTTATACCGAATACTGTCACCGGGATTGGTCAGAAGATTTCCATTCGCATCGTAGAAAAGAGAATCAGATTTTGGTGCCTCAATCTGAGCATTAAGAAGCTCTAGGTTGCTCATCGACAGCATCAAGACAAAACATACCAGGCAAATTGCCTTGAAGTGCTCATGTAGATATCCATGCACGGTTTGCATCCTGAGGTTGGTAAGTTTGGTCTTTGGGAACCCTAGGGTTCATCAAATATTAATCAATATTACTAATGTATAAAAAAGTTCTCTACGTGTACATATAGAGGGCGCTAATAATTTATAAACTACTCAGTTAAAGACAGCTTCGTAAAGCATTTTATTGGTACTGGCATCAGGACCTAGCGGTACCATAAAAATAGATAATGACCCTAAGTCCGGATGAAAAACATCGAAGATCGCCTGTGTAAAGTATTGGTTTTCTTGATCTACAATAAACAGCAACGAAAAAGGTTGCCTTGCATCATCTTTGTTCATCGATAGTCCACGTATTTCGACAAGCCTTCCCGTCAGTAACTGATCCTCGGTAAACTTAATTTTAAATGTCTCACCTTGCAAAGCCCGAAATGTCTCTTCTGTCAATTCCATTTATATCTGACATGAATGTTCCATCAACAAATACACACCTTTATCTTCTATAGCTGTAAAACCAAGTCTCTGATATAAACTCAGTGCCCGGTTATTTTTCTCAACATGAATACGGACATGCTTCCTAATACTATCAGCATGCTCAATTATACTTTTCATAATCGTAGATCCAATTCCTTTCCCCCGAAACTGAGGCAACAATGTGATATCAACAATCCTAATCTCATCCACACGTTCGTCTATGTAAAGCCGTCCCAGCTTATTATTTTGATCATCTTGTAAGACCAAAAATCTGCATGCCGGAAATTGTTCATGATAGTACTTGTGTTGCGCTTCGAATTGATGTCTTAAGAATGCATCTTTCTCTTCTTGATTCCAATGGGTAACTACGGTCAATTCTTCTGCTCTAGTACTGGCATAAACACTCGCAAGAAATTCAAGGTTATCATCCTTGATGTCATATCCAGATACTTTGTAGCCACTGGCTGTAGTCCAAATCATCCTATCTAAATATAGCATTTGCTTGTCCAAAATCCCTGCCACTGACAAATATCATTAAACTTTGCTTTAAGATCAGCAATCTCATCCGATGGTACCGTTGCGGGATTTGGCCAGATATCGTGCCAGACTACGGAATATACCGACGAAGGATCTGGTTGGTATTCAAATATATCACGATGAATGATTTGTATCCTATCTCCATATCTGGCTTGAAGAGTAGGTGCAACCAGGCAAATCACAGAAGCATTTGACTCCACAACGGTTACACGTTCAACTTTACTGCTCGTACACATTAAGATCGAATCAATGATTAGTCCTAAACCTAAACCACTAATATGCACATGACCTCCAAGAGAAGTCGCCTTCTCTATTGCCTCACGTTGACTCCACCACTCCTCGTAGAGATCAGTCATCATACGAACTCCATCAATGACTAAAACTGAATAAAGTCCTGGCCTACGCTTAGCCCAATTAGCTGCACCTGAGGGGTCTACTATTCCATCAGGCAAGGGACGAACTTCAAATCTTTCAATACGAACTAATCCATCTTCACCTTCTGGAATCGAACATTTGAAATATGGATAGTGCTGCTGTCCAGGATCCATAGTACACTAGGATCGTGAGGGATACAGTCCTACAAGGGCTATGATAAAGTTCATCACGATAAAAGGTTGTAAATTATTATGTGCCTGACTTCCCCCTGCATTTGCCAGTGACTCCATCTGAACAAGGTTGGTAGCTGAGTTGCTGTAGAAAAATGTTCCTCTGCCCGGCCCTGTTGCAGCAATATGATTTATGGCATTTCTTTCATTGGCTCCAGTACCACTGGCCATTCCACTATGATTATGGTTGGGCATTTGTGCTTCTGTGAGCGTAACCATCTCAACACCTCCACGTTCGCCCAGCCTTCGAGCAGTCAATCCCGGACCCCGACCTGGATGCATGGGAACACGCCCCTCCAAATTGGGCAACGCAGTTGTACTTCTTCCATCTCCGCCATAGGTCGTACCTATGAGAGAAAATAATGCCGTATTCTGGGCGATCGGTAAGAGTTGACCGTTGCAAAAGGCCCAACCTCGGGGCGCAAAATTTCCCGCAAAAATTCTTATCTCAGCAACAAATGGTTCAGACATTTTCAAATATTTAGTGGCGGCTTGGATATATTCCAACCAATGCAATAATAAAATTGATACAGAGAAACGGCATTAAGTTAGTGTGCGATCTCGAACCGCCGGTATGGCCCACCACACTAGCATTCATACCTTCTAATCCATCAAACTGATCCTGGTATACATCCGCATTTAACGTGTTAGCATAAGCTGCTTCAGCTGGAGACCGATTTGCGGCATTACTATCCGCCACTTCCCATGCATGATTATGTGAGGGCATTTGATTTACGGTTAGGGTCACTTTTTCTGCACCTCCTTTTGCCCCTAGCCTTCTCGGAGACAATCCCGGTCCTGAACCTGCATGTACCGGTACTCTTCCTCGCAAATCAGGGAGCCCAAATGTTGTCCTGCCATCTCCTCCGTATATAGTTCCGAGCAGAGAAAACAATGCATCATTCTGGCTTACAGCTAGCAACTGTCCATCACAAAATGCCCAGCCACGAGGGGCGAAATTACCAGCAAACATTCGTACTTCTCCAACAAATGGTTCAGACATGGATATAGATTTAAGATTTTATTCAGTTCCTACTGGGAAACAATCCCTGTAGGGCGATACAAAAATTGATAACCAGGTAAGGCTGCATATTTTCATGAGCCTGACCTCCACCAACATGAGCTATAGCAGCCGAGTTGAATGTACTGTTTGGGCTAACAGATACGTCGCTATATACTTCTCCTCCTGTTGTGGGTATTTGAGCAGGTATATTGCTGGAAGGAGATGATTGATTGGCTGTGTTAGTTGTACCCATCAAAGTATGCGTATGCTGTGGCATCTCATTAGCCGATAAAGTATGCGTTTCTTCACCACTCTTTTGTCCTTCAGTATGATCTGCACCACCATTGCTTCTGCCAACGTGCATGGGTACGCGACCTCGCATGTCAGGTAAAGCAAAACTGGTCCTACCATCTCCACCATAGGTAGTGCCTAATAAAGAATACAAACTTTGATTCTGATTTATAGGTAAAATCTGCCCATCACAAAAGGCCCAGCCACGAGGAGCAAAATTGAAGGCCACAATACGGACCTCTGCCAGAAAAGGTTCGGACATTTTCCAGTTTTTTGGTGGTTATTAAATACGTAAGTCTAATGTAATGAATTAAAATTTATTTCGGTTTAATTTTTCACAAATGATTTTTTCGTAAATAATGACCATTTCCTAATACTGCTGTGTTATGAAGTTAAAACTAGTTTTTCTGCTTTTCTTCTCTCTACTCACCACATCTCTTACGTCCCAGGTGGACACACTAATGACAATCTCTCACTATTGGGGATTAGAATTTAATGAGGCCGAAATTCAGCAACTGGCCCCGAGAGTAAAAGGGTATAAAGAGGCTTCATCAAATCTGCGAACCGTAGACCTTCCCAATGAGGTTCCTCCGTCTTTCATTTTCAACCCGGTACCACCCGGTACATCTATAGATACCCATCAATTATTTATAGACTGGAATATCCCCCTGGATGTTAGCCTCCCCACAAAACCGAATGAACTTGCTTTTTATCCTGTACACCATCTTGCTTCACTAATCTTACAGGGTAAAATCACCTCCACTGCATTAACACGTTTTTTTATCGATCGACTCAAGAAACATGGAGATACACTTAAGTGTACGATCACGCTTACCGAGGAACTGGCATTGAGCCAAGCAGCAAAAGCTGATCAGGAAATTCAGTCAGGCAGGTATCGTGGTCCCTTACACGGGATACCCTATGGCGCAAAAGACCTCCTGGCAGTTCCCGGATATCGGACTACCTGGGGTGCCATGCCCTATAAGGATCAAAGCATCGAGGACAAAGCCACTGTAATAGAAAGACTGGAAGAAGCAGGAGCAGTCTTGGTGGCAAAATTAACCCTGGGGGCCCTGGCGATGGGTGATATCTGGTATGGAGGAAAAACACGAAACCCCTGGAATCTCGAGCAGGGCTCCAGTGGCTCCTCTGCAGGCTCTGCCAGTGCCACTGTGGCAGGCTTAGTGCCCTTTGCCATCGGATCAGAAACCTGGGGGTCCATCATATCTCCCTCCACTCGCTGTGGTGCCACGGGATTGCGACCTACATTCGGCACAGTATCCAGACACGGTGCTATGGCTTTAAGTTGGACAATGGACAAGCTGGGACCGATCTGCCGAAATGCTAAAGACTGCGCTATTGTTTTTGATGCCATTCGAGGTTCTGACGGAAAGGATCTTTCTGTGACTGATGCGGCATTTAACTATGATCCTCAACAAGATCCAAAGACGATCCGAGTGGGTTATTTCAAAAATCTATTTGACCGATACGATCATTACCCCGAGAAGAATGAAAACATACTTAAATTACTATCTGACTCTGGCATTCGATTGGAGCCAGTACAATGGAATACTGACTTACCGATATCCAGTCTCTCTTTGATCCTGATGGTGGAAGCAGCGGCAGCTTTTGATGAATTGAGTCGAAGTAATCTTGATGATCAGCTGGTCCAACAGACTGATGGCGCCTGGCCAAACCAGTTTCGAGCTGTCCGCTATATACCGGCCGTGGATTATGTGCAGGCAAACCGGGTCCGTAAGCTACTCATCAATGAACTTCAAGCTATGTTCCAGGAATATGATGTAATTCTCGCTCCAACCTTTGGAGACCACCTACTTGCCACGAATCTAACAGGACATCCCGCCATCGTACTACCTTCAGGTTTTGCTGATGATGGAACTCCATTGAGTATTACTTTACTGGGAAAACTCTATGGTGAGGCTCCCATGCTCAGGATAGCGACATTGATTCAGGAGTTATCAGACTTTGAAGATCAGATACCACCCCTGTTTCGTCAATGAGATCGTACAATAGAAATCCTCTGACTGAAAAGTCCATTGCTCCGCTCCGCTAAAATCGTATATACCCCTTCAGGTAGATCACTCACGTTGAGCGTTTGACCGGAGGATAGCTGCCCCACGTTTCTCAACACCTGACCATTCATATTGACAATTTTGAGTCTTTGGAGGTCCTCACCTGTGACATATAAAACATCAGAACTAGGGTTAGGTCCCACCAGCACTTCCGACGAATTTACATCAGCTGTCGGAGTGGACTCATTGACAAACGCCAGGTCATCCAGGACAAAATAGGAGGTATCCCCACTCATCTCAGCCGGTCTATTAGAAATGATTAGAATGCTGGCACTGTCAGGCACTGCATCCTCGCCATAGTTGAAGGGAACATCAAATTGCATAAACTCTTCCGGGCCGGCAAGAGTCTCATAGGTTGCTACGGCTATTGCTCCCTCTTCATCTAATAAATCACTATTGTGAAGTAGAGCGATGATTGTGAGAGAGTCCTGACCTGCTCCTACATATTTTACCATGCCTCGCATAGAAGTCGGACTGCTGCCACATTCAAACACCTGAATCAAATCAGAACTTAGCACCAGTGAATCACCACTGATAGCTAAAGCGGAGCCTGTACCATCTGCTCCCGGCTGATATTGACGAATACTTGCGAAAAGATCCAAATCAATAGTATCTAAGTCGAAGTAAGGGACTATAAAGTCAGAAAAAACTATGTCTAAAAGCCGACCCAAGGGAAACCAGCCCTCTGGCAGTATAACCTGCTCTGACAACACCGATTGCAGTTCGACACCGATGGTGTCTGTATAATCGGTCCAGATTTCAAAGTCACCATTCTGAGGCTGACATTGTGCTTGAATTTGATTAGAAATGAGTGTGCTCAGTGTCAACGCAAATATCAGACAGATTTCCTTCATATTATATTTTTTGTAAATATATGATAATTTGTAAGCTAGCAAGCCTTTTGAAGCTGATTCATTAACAATATGGCGTATTGATTACGACCGATTCGACTAATTATTATACTTAGACAGAGGCGTATCGGTTTTTCGAGTCTCTAACTCGTATCTTAGCGCTTCAAATAATGACTAATCGATTCATGCAGTATAAAAGAACTTCAGGATATAGGCTTAGAATGGCGATCTTTTGTCTCCTTCCCTGTATCATGTACAGCTGCAATATTTCGAGTCAGGAACAAAATGGATCTTACATGAATCATCTTGCCAATGAAAACAGTCCCTATCTTCTACAGCATGCTCGTAATCCGGTAGATTGGTATCCATGGGGGGATGAAGCGCTGGAAAAGGCCCGAAAAGAGCAGAAGATGCTGCTCATCAGTATTGGATATGCGGCTTGCCATTGGTGCCATGTTATGGAGCATGAATCCTTTGAAGACAGCACGGTCGCAGCCGTCATGAATGAACATTTTGTCTGTATAAAAGTCGACAGAGAAGAGCGACCTGACATCGACGATGTCTATATGACGGCATGTCAATTGGCATCCGGGGCAGGATGCGGATGGCCCCTG
>JAUILM010000901.1 GCA_030432855.1 Bacteroidia bacterium | reverse complement strand
TTGATCTGAACATGCTTCATAGTAGACAAGTGAGAGCGGTCTTCTATTTTTGGTAGAAGGTACCTTGCCTGCTTGGTGAGCATCAAAGCGATTCCAAATATCGGATGAATATCCTGTGTAGAACAGACCGTCCTTTGCACTAAGTAGAACATATACGTAGTAAAACTGATGTGTCCCCCAAATTTAGGACTTCGCGCTAAGATAAATTGTTAATAACTAAATTTGAGGTAAATGAAGAGAAGAAAATTCACATCGCAGTTCAAGACCAAGGTAGTTTTGGAGGCGCTAAAGGAGCGACAGTCTGCAAAGGAACTGTCAGAGAGGTTCAAGATTTCACCACAGCAAATAAGTACATGGAAGCGGGAGTTTCTGGATAATGCAGATCAGGTGTTTGGAGGCAAAGTAAAGAGCAAACAAGATGAGGTGGAGGAGCAAAGGGATGAATTGTTGCGAGTGATTGGGCAACAAAAAGTGGAGATCGATTTTTTAAAAAAAGTCTTGACTTAAAGACGGTGTCAGAAAAACGAATGATGATTGACCGATCAAATCTGAGACTGAGTCTTCGTCGTCAAAGCGCCTTGCTTGGCTTGAGCAGATCTAGTCTCTATTATCGCGCTTCAGGTGAAAGTGAACTTAACTTGGAACTAATGAGGCTGATGGATGAGCATTATTTAGAGCATCCATATAAAGGCGCACGTCGCATGCATGTGTGGCTGAATCATGACAAAGGTTATTCGGTAAGTCTGAATCGAATCGAAAGATTGTATTACCGCCTGATGGGCCTCAGAAGCCTGCTACCTGGCCCACATACATCAAAACGGAATCATGAACACAAAGTCTATCCATACTTGTTACGAGGTCTGAAGGTTACTCGGCCTAACCAAGTATGGCAAACCGATATCACCTATGTGGCAATGCCAAGGGGTTTCATGTATCTGACAGCTATCATAGACGTGTACAGTCGGTAGATTGTGGGATGGAATCTATCGAATACCTTGGATGCGCAAGTATGCAAGGAGGTCATAGAGCATGCCCAAGCCATCCATGGAGCTCCACAAATCATCAATACGGACCAGGGGAGTCAGTACACAAGTAAAATATTTACCGATTATGTAGCATCCCTGAGTCAGACGAAATTGAGCATGGATGGGAAGGGACGAGCTACGGACAACGCATACATTGAAAGATTCTGGAGATCGATTAAATATGAACACATATACCTAAATCCTACAGACGACACATTGGAGTTATATCGTGGAATTGACCGCTATATCAAATATTACAATAATGAGCTAAGGCAGCGAAAGCTGTCCAATAAAACTCCCAAATATGTTTATGGCCTGGCTGCATAGTTTTCCACAGAAAAATGTGGAAATTAAAAGAAGCAAAATTGATGATGTTGATAATGAAGTTATCTTAACTTCATTAAGAAATGGTCCCACTATGTGGGGACACATCACTATTGACCACTGATGTCAGCACACTACCTTAAGCTCTAACCTTACAGCCATAAACCCATCAGCTTACGCGGCTCCTTTACCTGGAGCACACTCGCACTCCACTCCTACGGAGATCATCCAGTCATCCTTTCGACTAATCCCATATCCTGACATTTACCAGCGTGCAAACATTTATCGTCAGGACTATTGGTTAAGGGTCAAGCACAGTCCTGCTCTTAATCATCAGGCACGGTCCTCACATTCATTTGTGCTGACAGTATCGTCAGTATCGTAACGGGAGACGTTCACCTTCTAGAATAATCCGTAACTTCATACGGAAAAGATGCCCATGATAGGCACACAGGATATATAGTGCATGGCTTCCTATCGTCAGCCTCGACACCACAAACTAAACGTTGTACTTCATTACACCCAACCGCTAATGATAAAATTCTATAGGAAAATAAGACAGAATATGCTTTCAGAAGGTCAAATAGGGAAATACTTCAAATATGCCATTGGAGAAATTGTACTTGTTGTTATTGGAATATTGATTGCTCTTCAAATTAACAACTGGAATGAATCCCGAAAAGACACAATTAGGGAACAAGTCATATTGAAGCAATTAAAGGAAGATTACCAGGCCAATCTCATTCAATTAAAGCAAAAAATGGCAATGAGAAATGCAATTATTAATTCCTCATTAAAAGTTTTCAATGCAATAGATTATCCTGATAATGTTATTCGTGATAGTCTCATCAAAAATATTGCAATCATAAATAACGACCCAACATTTGATCCAATACAAAATGATTTAATAAGCTCAGGAAACCTAAGATTAGTACACAACGAAGACTTAAAGCGCATGCTTTCCAATTGGTCTTCAGATGTCGTTGCACTTACTGAAATTGAGAAAGCCTGGACGTTCCTAGCGAACCAGCAAATGGAAATTGTTTTATATTAAAACTTGATTCAAATGGAAACTTTATAAAAGCAATC
>JAUILM010000068.1 GCA_030432855.1 Bacteroidia bacterium | reverse complement strand
CCCATGGCAACCTGAATGATTTTATGTAATTCATGGAAAGTAATCTCTAGAGGTATAGCCACCTTTCGCCAAACTACAGGATCTTTAATTTCAGAAAGTCGTATATCAATTATTAATCTCATGGTATTTTAGTCTCAGACAATAAATAACTTTTTCTATAAATAATTGTTTTTCTACCTAAACCTTCATCGAATACCACACCCACCCCGTTATCCGTAGCCTTTTGGCGTAGTATAACACCCACACTCACATCCAAACCCAAACTCACACTCATCAAATCTGCATAATAATCCAGGCAAGAAATATAAGACCCACCACAAAAACCCATGCTAATAAAAAGCCATAGAAATCTTCCCGATATCGCTTAAGGAAATTATTCCATCGACCTTTTTTAAACCATCCACCTATATCTAATAAAATCAGAGCCTTACCGTAATGACCCGCCTCCATAATTTCTGCATCCGCCGGCACTTCCGAAAACTGCTGTTGTTTCTTAAAAAATGGTTCTACTAAACCAACATCCGGCGTAGAAAATTTACTTACAAGGTATAATGCAGAAAATCCAGCCAACATGGCCCAGGCAAAAGGGGTGGGAGTCCAGCGATAAATTAAGAGGATTTCACCTGTGTCCAAATAATTTAAAACATAATACACTACAAATGCAATCAAGACAGAGGCAATAGCTCCCTTGCTGTTGGCGCCCTTCCAAAGCATGCCACCAAAGATCATGATACCCATAAACGCGGCCACTGTCTCTGTGAATAAAAACGCCGCCAAAACATTCTTGATAGTGAGGGCAAACAATACACCCAACAGGGTCAGAACCAATCCGGCGATCCTCCCCAACCTCAGGGTCTCTCTGTCGGTCAGATCCTCCTTGAAATAGGGCTGGTAAATATCTTTGACAAAGAGGGCCCCCAGATTCACCATAAAGTTAGAGCAGGAAGACATGTTCGCTGCCAAAATACAGGCGATCATCAAGCCGACCAGGCCGGGTGCCAGCAGGATACGCGTGGCATATCCAAAAGCAAATTCAGGATCTTCAAGCTCAACACCCTTTTGAATAACCAGCGCAGCGACAATTAATCCCGTCAATGTCCACCCGATGGTCACAAATCTCTTTACAAAGGTACCATACGTCTGCCCTACTCGACCTCCACGTTCTGTTTTTCCCGTGGCAAATACGGACATGATCTGCGGCTGAGCTGTGATACCGACAATCCCATTTACGGCAAGCATGATGATGGTGAAAAATCCCAGCCCCAATTCTGGGCTGTACATGTCGAAGAAGTCTTCCGGAATCGTCTCACGCATGTTCTGAAATCCACCGATCTCAGAAAGTCCACTGGGAATTAATAAAAATGAAAGAACGATAATCAGCAAACCCTGGATCAATTCAGTATGTGCTGCAGCAACCAGGCCGCCAAAGTAACTGTAGACAATAAAAGCCAGGGTCATAAGGACCACCACCATGTTTGAGGAGACGGTCCCTCCGGTCGCAATAGAAATGACCTTTGCAGCACCCTGGAGCATGGACCCCATGATGAATACAAAAAAAGCAATAGCAAATATCGTGTAGATGAGACCTACCCTTCGTCCATATCGGGATGACACCATCTCTCCTATTGTGGTGCAATCACTTCTACGATACCAGGGGGCTATCAGCCAGTAGAAAGGAGTGATTAATAGGTTTTTCCACTGGTACCATATGGTGGCAAAACCACCCTGAAAGGCCGCACCAGTCTGTGAGACGGGCATCTCTGCATGTGTACCGGTACCAAATGCCTGGCCCATCATGGTCCACCATCTAAAGGATCGACCTCCCCTAAAAAACTCATCACTGGATTTTGACTTTCGTGAAACCCATAATCCATACGCGGTGATAGCAATGAAATAGGTTATAAGGACAACGGTGTCAAGTACAGGCATACGTAATGATTCTCTTTGCCCTGAAAGTACAGAAAAAGTCTTTGTGACTCAGGCCCTGCTACAAATTACTTCCACTCCAATTTAGCCATCATGATACCATCCAGCTCTGGTTTGCAGGACGCGATGTAGTACTCCCCTTCATGATGAATTATTTCAGGAGCTGCGACAGGTAAAGTACAAACCTTGTATTGATCAGAATCAATGCCGAAATACATAGGATTGGGAGAGGCGTAGACTGTAGTCTGTGGATCCATACCATAAAGCTGAGTGACAAAGAAGTAGTACAATCCAGACTCTGGCATGTACACCACATGAGGACACTCGTCTGAATATTTTGGGCTGTTCCCTCGGTATGGAGCCGTATGCGAGACCATGACGGATGACGACCAATCCTTCATATTTAGGGAAGTTCGGCAGTATGCTGCACCGTCTTGCACATCCGTGGAAGTGTGGCTGGTGTAATAGCAATAGTACGTATTACCTTGCTTGATGACCATAGGATCTCTTGCTGTATTATTGGGATAAGGCTCAAAGGCGTGCTCCGTAAATAAATCCGGCTCACCGTCGCCATCAATCACCCGCTCGAAATTCTTACCATCCAAACTTTTGGCGAGACAGATTCTACGCCAGTCTCCATAGAAGAGGTAATAGAAATTGTCCTCCTTAATGACATACGGAGCTTGCATGCCTCCTTCTACTTCCCCCAGATCTGTTCGAGCCAGCCACTGAACTCCCTTCGGCGTCCAGTCTGTATCTGTAAGCGATTTACCTTCCCAGCCATGAAGTAATCGTTGGGTATGTTCACCCGGACATTTGGTTTTTCTAATACAGGACCACAATTGCCAGGTGCCATCGGCGGCTTGCCAAATGCCAAAATCAACAGGTTGCTGGTCATCGGACGTATAGTCTCCGAGATCCGGATTGCCACCAATCACCCACCAATCACTTGCAATAGTAGGAGTTAAAACTTTCTGCTGAGCATAAAGGCACTGTATTCCGACACTCAGCATGAGTGCTATAATTATATTTTTTTGCATGTTGGTGATATTGATTTATGGCCAGAAAATAGCAAACTGAAACCAAACCCGCATTATACAGTATGTAGTAAATCGAAGTGTAAAGTCCATGGCACCTATCAATCCAATCAGCAGAAAGTGCTCTAAATAAGCAATATCCCCCTGTCGGGTGATTTTTACTCTCCGAAATGTCATTAGGTTTGTATCAAACAAATAGCAAAAAGGGATGAAGTCCAGATTTTGCTGACCAACTTAATTGTCTTGTCTGCCACTTCACCAACTACTGCAAGTGATCACGATCGAGAGCAACGCTTATTTCATTGCATCTTCTGAGGATAACAAATGCAATACAGATAATAGCATAAATGTCTATCGTACTCCAAAGAGCAAATGAGTCTGAAATAAGATTTGTCGGTGCCGAAAATTATGAGACGCCCGACATACCCGGTGTTAAACCAGTGATAGAAACATATTTCGAGATTAATAAGAATCATTATGAAAATTAAGAACACAATTATTACTTGTGCCCTGACCTTGATTTCTATGGGATTGTTTGCACAGGCCAATATCAGTTTCAAGGAGATAAATGGATCCAATCCAATTGCCATTAACAGTGCCACACTATCAAGCCAGAGTACAAATAACAGCGGTACAAGAACCCAGCAAGCGAGTGGGCAATACTTTGAAATTCATAGAAATATGGACAAACATAGTTCAACACTGGCCAACTTTGGTAACAAGGGACGACTACTGTCTTCTGCCGAGCTATCGCATACGTTACCTGACGGAACGGAAGTTGTTGAGCATATGGAGGATCTGATCATTCAGGATTATTCTCAGACAATTACCAACAATAGCACCTCCACAGAATCCTTTAAGCTTTTCTTTAGATTGAGAAATACAAGGTAAAAAAGTCATAGGAGTAAGGTACGATCAACGATTCAACACATCGACGAATCAACAAAAATTGATTTCTCGCAAAGGCCGCAAATTGCGCGAAGCCCTGCTACTATTTCTACACCTTTTCGTCGTAAAAAAACTTAGTGCTCTCGAACACGAAACACCTAAGCTCACTAAGTGATCTCAGTGGTAAAAAATGTCAGTTTTCCAGTTTGCAGTTGGGCAGTCGGCAGGCGGCAGTTGGGCAGCTTGCAGTCCAGTCTTGCAGTTGGCAGTTCTCCAGTTGGCAGTTTAGTGGTAAAAAAAGGTCAACGACACATCGACGAATCAACAGAAATTGGTTTCTCGCAAAGGCCGCCAAGCACGCAGAGCCCCTGTCACAATTAACCATTAATCATTCACAATTAACCATTAACGCCCAAGCCCCCCAATCACAATTAACCATTAACAATTCACAATTAACCATTATATCCAAGCACGCAGAACCGTCCTAGTTAGTTTCTCACTGCTCTCGAACACGAAACACCTAAGCTCACTGAGTGATTTTCCTGGTAAAAATTTTACGGCTCGGTCGTTATGGAAAATGCGAGGGCTGGATTTATCTGAAGCAGTTTTTTAATCTCTTCTGCAGAAAACCCATGGGCCTGAAGACGCGGGATCAGCTTGTCGAAAATATCCGTATAAGGTGTGATGCTTTGCTCCTTTTTTTGAGGATCAAACCATCCTGCATCATGCGAAATAAGGATGTGGTCCAGTATACCTTTTTCTTTGGCAAAAATCAATTTTTCAAAATGGCGATCTAGATCCCATCCGAGACCGTCCAGACTGATCCAGTAACCCAAGTCAGCCGCCTTGACGTACTCCATGTCATTATCCTCGTTTTGTGCATGCACCCAAATGAAGGCCTGTGGTGGTAAGCTCATACTATCTGCGAGGTGCACCTGGGGCCAGAATGCTGCGGCACCTCCCGTATGTGAGGCTATTGTCATCCCTGTCGCCTGATGTGTTAAAATCGCAGCCATCACCAACTTTCTATCCACAGCATCCAGGACAGCTTGAGGGTCTACTCCGATCTTGATAAAGCCCGGTCTAATGCCAGTATCTCCAATACCCTCATTGAATTCATCTATCCATACACGTGATAACTGGTCAGGAGTCATGGAGTGTATTGCTTCCGGTACATGCTGATCCGAACGCGCCCCGTACCATCCAGTATTGGTAATAATGGTAAGGCCGGAGGCTTCTCTGAGCTGCTGAAGAAAGCGAGGATGACGTCCTAAAAAGGCAGGTGTCGCATCAACAAAATATTTTACTCCCTTTTGCTTTATAGCGTTCAAATGAGGTAAGATGACTTCTTCCACTTCTGCATATTGCCATGCTGCCGGATTTATGCTATCTGCGCCAATAAAATCTACCAGAATATGCTCGTGAGAAAGCCAAGTAGCATTTTCATCTACAGCCTGATCCCCATGAACGGCCACAATGGTTTTAATCGTCTGAGCTTCACTACATGCCATACAAATGACGAGTAAAAAAAAGAAATAAAAGACACTACATTGCATGTCGCTACATTAAATGACTTATGACGATGTCAAATATTCTACCCTTCTGGACACCTCATTATTTTCAACCATGGACTTTTCGAAAACTCCAAAATCAATCGGTAAGGAAAGTCCATGAAAATCGCGCAATAGCACCACGGAATTTAATAAATGCAAAAGTTCGGCTGGCTTTTTTGCCGAATACAGAATTTGCAGAATCACCTCCTCTTCTACCGGCATATCGTTAATGGTTAAATACGTAGCAGCGGCCATACGATTTAGAGGTTCGGCATCAGATCGTAATATGTCTGCAATAATCGTTGTCAGGGAAGAAACTTCACTAGTGCCAGTCATGGCGGTTGTAATGGCCCAGTAACGATCCCAGGGATCTTTACTTTCTAAAAAAGGCTTTAGATCTGACAAGTCTCCTGAAGCATGGTTTGCAATTTGCCGATATCGCTTCAACTCCTTCGAATGTTCTTCTCCAAAGTTTAGCGGTTGGCTAGCAGCATTCTCAATAAGCACATGCTCAGGAAAAAAAGACAGGTCGGGCATATCATTCTGCCAGTTTTCCAGCAGATCGCGCATTTCCTGCAACTGGCTTTGAGAAGTCGGATCCAGGGACAGGTCAACCGTCTCATAAGGATCTTTTTCTACATTAAATAGCATCTCGGCTCTTCTGGGACGGAAAAAATGTGCCTGCTTATCATTCAGATTGCCGGACTTATATTGATTCCACCAATCCGCATATGCCAATTGCTTGTAGCGATAATTATTCATAAGACCATCGACCAAAAATGGCTGATAACTTCGTATATATTTAAACGGTCCTTTGCGTACTGATCGCACCATGTCATATTTCTCATCGAATCGATCAGCATATCCGAAAGCGACATCTCTGGTTTGTACTTTTTCCGCATCGATGTCCCTCCCCATAAATGGTTTACCGTCCATGTGGTCAGGCACTTTAATTCCCGCCAGATTGAGCACAGTGGCTGAAAAGTCAATAAAACTGACAAATCCATCATTTCGGCTTCCCGCCTCGACGTCCAATGATGCCCGATATTGCTCGGGAACATATACTACCAAAGGAACGTGCAGCCCTGTTTCATACAAATAGCCTTTACTTCCCGGGAGCACACCTCCATGATCACCGAAATAAAAGATGATGGTATTTTCAAGAATTCCTGCTTTTTCAAATTCATCAAGTAATTCGCCAACTTCAGCATCCATTGTCTGGACCCGATTCTGATAATATGCTTTGGTAAACCGGAAAGTCTCTGTGTCAGGATGATTGGGCTGTGTAGCTATTTTTGCCACATCTACTCCGGGTAGACCATCCTCTATTTTATCCGCATCGAAATGCAGCTGTCCTTCGTGTGAGACGTGAAAATTATGCACATAAAAAAAAGGCTGACCATCTTCACGTTTCTTCCACGAAGCACCCTTAGAAGATTCATCCCAGACATCGTCCGCTTTGTGGTAATTATAATCTTCCTTAGCGTTGTTGGCAGTATAATACCCGGCTTTTCTTAAATATGCCGGAAACATTTTAATCGAATCTGGTAATGAGACAGGCTCTATTTTTCGATGAAAGTTCCCAAACAATCTGGGGGCATAGCATCCGGTGATCAACGTAGAGCGTGCGACACTACACACGGGTGCATTTGAAAATGCATGTGAAAAGATAACACCTCCCGATGCCAGTCTTTCAATATTGGGTGTCGCTACCCCTCCCTCAAAAAATAACTTTAAATAATGTGCGGAGTTATCTTCCGAAGTGATCCAAACAATATTGGGTTGTGCAGGAAAATCTTCGGTCGTCCTATTAATAGATGAACATGAACTACATAAAAATAAAAACAAGATAAATGCAAGACTAACTACGGAAGGCCCTTTCATATTCTATTAAAATTTTAGACATACCGGCTTGCTTACATTGACCTGATGTCCAGTATAACGTAGTCTTCCACTGGTCTGCTCTACTTGAAATACAGTGATGTTATCTGTATTTTGATTGGCCACTAATAAAAATCGATTATCGGGTGTCAAGGTGAAATTTCGCGGAGTTTCCCCTTCTGTCGAAACATTTTCAATCAAACCAAAGCGACCGTCCTCGAAAACACGAAAGACGGCGATGCTGTTGTGTCCCCGATTTGAAGCGTAAAGAAATCGACCATTTTCACTGATGTGTATATCTGCACATGTATTAGGTCCGTCATAATCTTTAGGTAAAGTACTCTTCTTATCCAGGTGTCGAAAGGTGCCTTTTTCATGATCGACGACCGCTGATATCACTGTGCTACTCAGCTCATTCACAATAAAGACCACATCTCTACTGGGATCAAAAACCATATGCCGGGGACCATCGCCGGGACTGGTATGAAATGCGATCCGGGATCCGCCAATGACACCGCCCTCCCGTATCGGATATGCCTTCACCTGATCGATACCCAGATCCACGGCATAAATATATTTTTCAAAGCGGCCAAACACGGTACAATGTCCATGGGGCCCCGCCTGGTTAGCATGTGGACCACTGCCACGGTGCTGATAAATAGAAGAATTTCGGCCTAATTCACCTGAAGGTTCTATGGGATATACGACTACATTTCCAGTACCATAATTCGTGGTCGCCAACAAACTTTCATTTGAATTGACGGCTACATAACAGGGCCAGTCTCCATGACTCTTACGCCGGGATATTTCCATCAGGCCTGAGCGGTCTTGCTTCCATCGCCAGGATGTGACACCGCCATCTTTACCTTCATTTACACAGTATACATTTTCTCTATCCGGACTGATCGCCAGATACGAAGGATTGTCCGTCTCAGCTACCAATCGAATATTGCTGATGGTGCCCGAGTCCACTGAGAAATCTGCCAGGTAGATACCTTCACTATCTTCTCCTGTATACGTTCCAATCAATAATTCGATAATACCGGGAGGTGCAGTCTCTTTCACTTCTTCAACCTTTGGATTCTCCGAGCCACAAGCTATAAATAAGATTAATACGATAAAAAGTGATATTCTCATTTTTGTAAATAAAATTTCTATTCATTATGATGCGCGGCCGACCATCGTATAGACTGTTCCAAAAGTTTCAGAAAATTGGAATCAGAAAAAATACCTACTCCGTGTCCTGCCTGTAAATACACGACGTCAGAGCTGCCAAAATGATTAATCCACCCTACCAGTGGCATAGACTCAGGATGTGTCGTGGAAAGCAAAGGAATCACATCATCTTTGATTTCACAACGCATATAGATTTCATCAAACATCGTCCAGTCCTCCACTCCGTCAGTGATGGGATGATCTTTTTCAATATGTATAGGTATATCTACATCATGACGATAATCGGACAGAATGCGGGAAGAATCACTTTGATTGTACCGTCCACCCACTATATCAATAAATGAAGGCCATTTCTGATAGGATACTATCGAGTGATGTAAAAAGACCATAGCCCTCCCTGCTTCCAACATGTCCAGATAGGCTTGCTTCTGAGGAGCAGAAATTTCATCATACATGTCGTAAAAAACCAGAACATCAAATGCGCTGATTTCGTCAGAGGCAATCAACTCGTTAGCCTTAGGTTGTACAATATGCTCGTAAGTAACACCTTCCATCTGATCAAACATGCTAAAGAAGGCTGATTCATTAAATGAGTGGCCTCCGGAGATAATCATGAGGTGGAGGCTTTCACCGGATTGTGCCCGTAAAGAACTAGTGAACACAAGAAGAATCAGAAGTACACAAAAGCGCATATTTCGAAGGTAATCTAAAATGGAAATCCCACCAAATACATTTAAATCAGGATAGCCCTACCCCCTACCCATATACGGCATTCCATTAGCCATGATAGTAACAAAAGGTACATTGGTATCCAATGGTAGACCTGCCATATAAACGATAGTCCTGGCTACATTATCGACATCCATGGTGGGTTCTGTGGCGATACGACCATCTGCCTGCGGCATACCGGTAGTCATTTTACGAGCCATGGGCGTCAATGCATTGCCGATATCAATTTGTCCTACGGCAATATTATACTTTCGGCCATCGAGTGATCCGGACCGCGTAAGGCCGGTCACACCATGTTTAGCCGCTGTGTAAGGAGCTGAATTGGGTCTGGGTACGTGTGCGGAGATACTGCCATTATTGATAATTCTCCCTCCCTGAGGGTCCTGATCCTTCATCATCTTAAACGCCTCTTGCATACAGAGGAATACTCCGGTCAAATTAGTATTGACCACATCCATCCAGTGATCGAAGGGTACTTCTTCCAGATCCATTCCCTTGCTGGAAATGCCTGCATTATTAAATAATACATCGAGACGTCCGAACTTTGACTTTGTCTGATTAAAGAGGTTTGATACTGATGCTGGATCCGTGACATCTGTCTGGACGGCCAGGGCATGCACCTTCTCCGCATTTGACAACGCAATCGTTTCATGCAGGGCCTCTACCCTCCGTCCACTGCAGACTACATTATATCCTGCCTCCAGAAGGGCAATAGCAGTACTTCTTCCGATGCCGGAACTCGCACCCGTCACAATAGCTGTTTTCATATCTTTTTGGTGTCATTGAATTTCACAAATAGCGATAGGATCGCCACTGAAGATAGCAGATGAAATGAGCTCATCCAAATGCTAATTACTACCTTCATCTTGCGGACACTCATTCAGACTCATAAATTTCTGCTATGCAACAGATACTCGTCTTCCTCTTCATTGCCTTATCGATTTGTCCACTGGAAGGTCAGCTACTTCATGAAAAACTGGCTGAAAAATATGAAGATTACCGAGAGCCCATTATTACAAATCGCCGATTCAAACATAAGGATGTCCAGGGCCTGATTGACCAGCTACCCTCAACATTTAAAACTGAAACATTAGGGCATTCTGTGGAGGGTAAATCAATTCGCATGATATCTGTGGGGGAAGGTCCTGTCCATGTGCTGCTATGGTCGCAAATGCATGGAAATGAGCCTACCGCCACTATGGCCATAATGGATATTTTCCGTTTCCTGCAGGCTGATGATCAATTCAATGAGTTGCGAAAAGAGCTGGAGTCTTCCCTTACTCTGCATTTTATACCTATGTTGAATCCAGATGGTGCCGATCGTTTCGAGCGTAGAAATGCACTGGATATAGATCTCAACCGGGATGCCTTACGATTGCAAAGTCCAGAAGCTCAAATCCTGAAAGACATACGGGATCGTATTGATCCTACCTGGGGTTTTAATTTGCATGATCAAAATCGATATTCAACCGCAGGTCCCGAGGAGTACACTGCCAGTATTTCATTTCTGGCGCCTGCCTACAATGAAGCGAAAGACTGGAATGAAGGCCGAACGAACGCGATGCAACTAATTGTGGCTATGCACAACGTCATTGACACATATGTTGAAAACAAAATCGGACGGTACTCTGACACGTTCGAACCCAGGGCTTTTGGCGATAACATTCAAAAGTGGGGCACAAATACCATTTTAATTGAAACGGGAGGCCTGAAAGGTGACCCGGAAAAGCAATTTCTTCGAAAGGTGAATTTCATTGCGCTCCTATCCGCATTCAAATCCATCATTGATGGGTCTTACGAAAAGCATACACTGAAAGAATATAACGCGATCCCATTTAATCGATCCTATTACCATGATCTGATTTTGCGTGAGCTGCAGGTCAAAAAATACGGTAAATACTACACGTATGATCTGGGTATAAGAAAAGCTGAGTACGATGCCGCGATTGGTGAGGGTTTTTATGAGCGAGCATATATTGCTGATATGGGCGATTTGCACAACTATTATGGTTATGAGGCATACTCGCTGAGCGGGCATTATCTAAAGCCCGGAAAAGCATATGGCATCACGCTTGATAGCATGCAGCAGATAGAAAAAGATGAACTTCTGGCATTGATAAAGGAGGGCTATCTCTATTTCTTTAGCAAGGATGCCTCTGAATATCAATGGCTAGACTTACCCATCCAATTATTAGAACCTGGCCAAAGGATTCGTAATGAGGTATATATGGGATCTAATCCATCGGGTCTGATCGCATCATCGGCTCAAAGCACACATATCCTATTAAATGGTCAGATATATCATTTAAAAGATGACTGGCCTGCAATCGTCGAATTAATTGGCACCTTTTACCAATAAATAGAATTGCCCTTTCGAACACGTGAGGACTTTCGTAACTTATAGGGACAGAAAAAGCATTAAAAACAAACACGTAAAGTTATGGGACTTATCACCTGGTTGTTAGTAGGACTCGCCGCAGGAGCTATTGCAAAACGCTTATCCCCTCAGGAAGAAAGACCCGGATGGGTATCGAGTATTATTGTAGGCATGATAGGCTCTGTATTGGGCGGCGTTGTTTTTGGCCTGGTAGGCATCACCTCCTCCAGCCTGATCGGCAGTCTATTATTCGCGGTTGTGGGATCACTTATTTTTCTATTCCTTTATCATCGGTATCTGGCAGATAAAATTGATTTGGGAATTTGAGAAATATGCTTGCGCCGAAAAACCATGGATTCGCCTTGCCCATTAAGTAGTTGATTCATCCGGTACTGTAGTGAAGATGCAGGACTACTAAAGAGAATCCTGCACCATCAATTTCTACTTGTGATTTACTATACTGTAATTAACTCCACAACCGGTCATGGGATCTTTTTTCATTCCATTCTGGTGTTGGTCTGAAGTAGCTATCGTCCTCTTTATGAATATGCTTTTTAAGCTCTTCCTCATTGAGTTCGACGCCCAGTCCCGGAGCATCTACCGGTACATGTGCAAATCCCCTGGTATATAAAGGCTTTTCACCCACCATATTTACCAACCTGGGCCACCAGGGATTATCAACACACTGCACAGGAAGCTCAAGCGCAAGGAAGTTTTGCGTTGCCGCCGCACTATGGACGTTGGCCATAAATGAAATAGGCGTACCCGCGAAATGTAGTTTCATCGCAATATCTTTTTCTTCCGCATAATCACCAATTTTTTTGGTTTCCATGATACCTCCCGAAGTACCCATATCCGGATGTACAATATCTACGGCATGCACGTCACACAAAGTTCTAAATGCTTCCTTTCCAAAAATATCTTCGCCGGTGATGGTTGGTGAATTTATGGAGTCCGTAATATGCTTGAGCTGATCCGTCTGATCCCAGGGTACAAAGTCTTCCATTGATGCCAAACGATAGGGTTCCAAAGCGTTTGCCACCCGGATACAATTATTGATGTCAAAATGCCCAAAGTGATCAGCAGACAGCGGGATATCATACCCTACCACATCCCTGATCTTACTGACATATTCGGAGAGAATGTCAAGCCCTTTGTCGGTCACCTGTATACCGGTCAGCCCATGCCGTGTATTTTGGTAGGAGAGATAATTATCCAGGTTAGTATCCTTAAATCCTGGAATAAACTTCGTGTTGACCGTCGTACCTGGCACATCACTATACACCTGGATGCCCGGATGCATTTTTAGCCAGGTGAATCCCTGTTCATCAATTCTTTTCTTGCAGTCCTCTCTAAATTTATCTACATCCAGGTTTTTTCGATTATGCTCCGGCACGTAAGCATACAAACGCACATTTTCCCGGTACTTACCACCCAATAACTGCCATACCGGCACATCATATGCTTTCCCTACGAGATCCCAAAGTGCAATCTCTACTCCACTTACACCCCCTGCTTTTCTACCGTGTCCACCAAACTGCCTGATGATCTTGAATATCATTTCGACATTGCAAGGATTCAAACCCAGTATCCTGCTCTTAAGAAAAAGTCCATAGCGGGGATCCGCTCCGTCCCTCAATTCTCCAAGACCATAAATACCCTGGTTGGTA
>JAUILM010000067.1 GCA_030432855.1 Bacteroidia bacterium | reverse complement strand
GATTCTGTATGATCTATGGATGCCACTATGTATCCCTTAGAGGCCAGGTTCTCCGTGAGATAGGTAAAGAGCAGTCTTGAACCGGTATATCCGTGAGAAACAATAACCAGTGGAAATGCTGCTTCTTCTTGCACAGGCTGAGCTTCTCGCATGGCCCTGCCCAAAAAGGTAAAGGGTATGATGGGTCTTTCCGGATTATTGTATTGCCCCATCACCTGATCATATGTCACAAGTTCCTTTGCACCAGATTGCTGGATGGCTGGATACCAAATTTCAACCTTCAGTGACCGATCGTACAAAGGATCTACACCATCTGCGGAGTTCAGCACGTCTACCTGCCCCTTATTAACAAAAGTAAGCGTCCGTACTCCCACTTTATAGTCTCCTCTCTCAGACAGTTCGGGAGCATCCGGTAGGGCGTCTCCATAAATGAATGAGTGTTCTGTCGTCTGGGCGAAGGCTGTATTACAGGAAAGAACTACTGCACAGCAGAAGGTAAGTATCAGGAGTTTTGTAAGTATCATCTTCATATTATCAATTTAATGAAAAGTTTCACCACTAACCAATTGGTGCACGGCATTGTTACAATTTCAGGGTCATTTCGCATGCTTTAACCACGCAGATCACATGAGTTTTTCAGTATCCTGACTTTTCTTTTTGGTCAACCGCACGTTGAACTTATATTTACAGTAAAGTGAAATACCTTATGACGATTTTCGACATCGACTGGCCGCATCGTGGTCAAGGATGACATTGGTCTATCAACGCAGCAAAAAAGAATCATTTTCCTACACGACTAACTTGCTCAGCACCAAAAATTAATCATGGACCGACTCATCGAAACCATTAATGCATACACACCCCTTACCCAAGATGAAGTGCGACTTCTTAGCAATGCAGCACATAAAAGAGTCTGTAAAAAAAGAGAAGTCTTTTTCACGGAAGGCAAGATATCCAATGAAATATACTTTGTAGAGAAGGGATGTGTACGACTTTTTTACCCGGTTGATGGTCAGGAAAAGACGGCATTTTTCTATACACCGGGACAATTTATCTGTGCAGGAGAAAGCTATACCTATCACATCCCTGCGGTAGAAAACTATCAAGCGGTGGACGATACAGAGATATGGGTGTTCACCCGATCGAAAACTGAAGAGCTACTTCGCACCGTGCCCAAGATGGAAATTATCGGCCGCATTGCCACTGAAAACGAACTCATCACTTGCCAAAAGGTGATTGCCTCTTTTGTTCCGCAACAGTACATTGCTTCATTCCTGGGTGTTTCCGCAGAAACACTTAGCAGGATCAAAAGACGGGTTCATAAGAAGCGGGTGTTTCTTGACGATCGTCAAGAGAAAACCAGCGGGTAGGCTTTAGATTTGTATCAAAAGGTCAATTATGAAAAAGAAGGTTTTAGTAGCAGGAGCAAGTGGCTACCTGGGACAGTATCTCGTAAAAGAATTAAAACGGAGAAACTATTGGGTCAGAGTACTTATCAGGAGGGAAAATCAGAAGACCCTGTTTAAAGCGGTCGATGACTTCTATATTGCTGAGATCACCGACCCGACCGCTCTAAAAGGGGTTGCGCAAGATATTGACTGGGTCATATCCACTGTCGGTATCACCCGTCAGAAAGAAGGTATGACATATATGGACGTAGACTACCAGGGTAATACCAACCTGCTAAAAGAAGCGTTGGAAGATGGGGTCCAAACATTTCAATACATTTCGGCTATTCATGGGGACACATTGAGACATCTCAAAATTTTTGAAGCCAAAGAAAAATTTGTAGATACATTAAAGGCATCAAAGATTCAGCATTCTATCATCCGTCCGAATGGTTTCTTTTCGGACATGGGTGACTTTCTGAAAATGGCACAAAGTGGTAGGGTATATTTATTCGGGCGAGGTGACTACAAATTAAATCCTATACACGGTAAAGACCTGGCAAAAGTCTGTATTGACAACCTTGAAAATGATGTGCCGGAAGAAACCGTGGGTGGTCCCGATATTTTTACCCACAATCAGCTGGCAGAACTAGCCCTTTCAGCATGGCGCAAACCCATCAAAATTAGTCATCTGCCTGATTGGATACGAAGATTCACAATTTGGGTCTTGCGGACATTTACTTCCTCTAAAACATATGGTCCCATTGAATTTTTTTTAACTGCTATGGCATCCGACAATATTGCGAATCTCCATGGAACACACAGACTGGCAGATTATTATGAAACTGAAGTCCAAAAAATCAGCATCAGTTGATGTTTTGGTCTCAAAGCCCATGAATGTTTATACCATTTTTACTATGGTGAGCAATTAAACGCCAGCTAAGTACCTTGAGGTACGAAATATCATGTACTTATTTTGTAGCCTTTACCATGTAAACACTAATTTCGAATTTGCAATGCATATCAACACGATGTCCAATTGATCCATGATCTCGAGAGGTCGGTAGAAAAAAATAGATGGAGTAGAATCGATATTCATTAATGATACGAAGCCGAAAACATATTGACCTTAACGGTGCTAAATTCAGTTTTAGTAAATCAGTAGAAGTAACCATTCATATACTGTACTTCTGAAGTATCTTAAAAGCATAAAACATGCAAAAATATCTGGGTTTGATCTTCTTACAGTTAGTCTATGGACCTAAAACCAAATTAAATCTCAACTTCCCCCTTCAAATCTACAGAAAATCTATCCTACCACCAGGCATATTTACCTTTCAAGCCAGGGACTAGTCATTCTGGCAAAACCCCAAAGCAATTTGTGTATGCATAGAGAAATCACTATTATAACCAAACCATTCGCAAGAAGACTGTCGACACGGTAAAGAAGACTTAAACATTCTCAAATTGCAAGAAACAGATCTACATCGCTTGATAAAAGCTATCCAACCTGACATAGATTTCAACACACCTATTACGGACCTGGATTTGTCGGTACACTCCGATCATCCTGCCTATCCACAAACTAAAGGTAAACTGCCCGACCTTTCGATTTTCCCGAACATAGAAATCTTAAATCTGGATGGTTGGCAGGTAGAAGACATAGCGAACATAAAAGACTTAAAGGGTCTCAAAAAATTAAAAATCAGAGGTACACAAATCGGGGATTTCACCCCTATTTCAGAGTTACATGCTTTGGAACACCTGGAAGTTAAGCCAAAAGAACTTTCATTTAGTCTGGACTTTCTCCGACCCTTGCGAAAGTTGAAAATACTGGACTTGTATGATTTCCGGGTAAAAAATATCGAAGCGCTAAATGCACATCATGACCTTGAGATTTTAAATATCAAGAATGCAAAAATTCTAAAGAACCTTAGTGCACTGGCCGATAAAATAAACCTCTGGCATCTGGACCTGGCATTGAATAACATACGAAGTCTTGATAGTCTGGCGGCATTGACAAAACTAAGATACCTGAATTTGAGCTTCAATAAATTTGACGATCTGACTCCCTTATCCGACCTAGGCGAATTGGAATACCTTAGCATCTTGAAAGCATATCCAAAATTACGATTAGAACCTCTGGTGGGATTGAAGAACCTTAGACGATTAAACATCGCCGATATCAAACTAAAAGATATCAGTGCATTATCTGATATGCCACTTATCGAACAGCTGTCCATGGGAGACTGTGTGAAAGTGGTTGACTTTGACTCACTATCAGGATTAAGAAACATTCAACAGCTGGATCTTTACAGAACTCGAATAAGGGACCTGTCTCCCCTGTCAAAACTTCATAAGTTAAAATATCTCAGCCTGGATAGCACGAAGATTCGTGACCTAAGTCCTTTATCCTCTCTTGCCAACCTGAAACGCCTGTCCCTATCCTGGACAAAGATTAAAGATCTGAGTCCGATCGCACACTTTAAAAACCTGGAGCGCATTACTATTCCGATGGATCTCGATACGGCCCCTATACAGCATTTGATTGATAAAGGCCTTACAATATGGACCGTGTGATATTTTTGGAATACTAGTTGTTAGAAACTATTTGAACCATCTATACATAGAATGTCTGGTGAGGTGCTACCACTATACCTGTTCAGGACAATAATACCGTCATGTGTGCTACACAATGACTGGTTAGTTATCAGAAAAAATTATTATTTAATACTTTATTAACCCACAAAACACATCTACAATGGGACTTTTAGAGAAAATATTTGGAAAGAAAACCACTGGAACTTCCAAAGGCAAAGGTGCTAGCAAGACCAAGAATAACTTTATCACAAACTCTGATGAATTTGATTTGGGACATATCGAGCTTGCCATATCAGGGGCAGTCAGAATTGACGGTATATTGGCTATAGCCGCTTTGGACAAGATTGCCAAACAAAAAGGACAGGAATTCAAATATTCTGTCATGCACACATCGCTATTAGAGGAGGGTGCGTTGACAGTGCCTGTTGTCTGCTCGATTGGTGAGGACCGGTACTCATTATACTTTATATATCAAGAAGAGGAACTATTAAAATATTTGGACCTTGTGAATCATATATCCAGAACTTCCTATCCTAATCTGATCTACTTCAGCTCTATTCCAATTCAAAAAGGATACGAGCCTAAACCTATCATTGAGCCATTCCAGCTAGCTGATCTACGCTACGACAAGAATGCTAAAGCTATTGGTCAATATGCTATGTGGTGGAGCACAGAAGATGATCCGCAATTTCACAAGTCCAAGACCTTCGAGTACTTAAGCAAATTAACTGAACTACTCAATGGTTACGAGACGTATATGACGGGATATGTGCTTAGACAAACGCGAATACTCCAGGATCAAAAGTTACAAAGAATGCAGTTACCCGAGCGCCACGCAACATATATCATTGACGCTCCGGAAGAAAAAAAAGTGGTTCTTGATATATCCCAGGAAAAAGGAATTCGCTTCCTCTTTCCTATCGACCATACCACTACAGCATTCAGGGAGAGATTTTTAAAAGGCGTCCTGGTAGATCTTGTAGCTAATATTATTCCATTGAAGCAACATGATCTTCCAAGGGACGCAAAGACGGACCCCAATAGCTATGATTGGTTTAATTTCATGTGTAGAGTCGTAAGGGAAAAGGAAGAGGCAGGTGAGCTCACAGGTCACCAGGTTGGTCTCATTGATTTTACTACACCCATGAATTAGATAGTGATAAATATGAGAACATACCTAGCAATAATTTTCATGTCATTGCTCTGTTCCAATGTACAGAGCCAAGAGATTAAGACGAAGAAAAAAGGAGGAAAAATAGGCTTCTTTGCTGGTAAGGAGCAAATCATCGAACCCAAATATGATAAAGTTGATCATAAGATAGAGGGTTTTTATCAGGTATGGATCGATGACAAAATTGGTATTGTATCTGAAAGTGGCCTGGAAATTATTCCATGTAACTACGAATCGATTTCTGGCTTCCCACAAAACGGATTTATCGTAGAAAAAGATGGGTTGCAGGGTGTTTTTAACTCCGAAGGAGATATAGTACTTGATATTGAATATGATGAAATCCAATACTATAGAGATACTGTGGCCCTAATAAAGCACCAGGGACGTTGGTGTAATCTCATAGATGGAGAATACAACTATGATATCGATCAACTGATATTCAAGAAACCAGATAAAATGCCTCTATTCCCCGGCTGCTACAACATAAATCTATCATACGAGGCTATGAAACAATGCTCGGATCAAAAAATGATTGAATTCATTTTTAAGAATATTAAATACCCTCCGGATGCCGTAAAGAATCGAATACAAGGAATAGTGATTGTTTCTTTTATAGTTACCAGAGAAGGTGTACTTAAAAATCCAAAGGTGATCAGAGAAATCGGAGGTGGTTGTGGTGCCGAAGCTGTGAGCCTCGTTAAGACCATGCCAGCCTGGATCCCTGGTGAGCATGATGATCAGCTTGTCAATACAGAATTCTTCCTACCAATAAAATTCACTTTGAAGTAGGTTAACTATTTTTCTTCTTCGAAGAAACTACCACTTACCTTGAATAAGAAACTTAACAAGCAATATTTCGAAAGTAGGAAAATCCACGATAATACCATATCACCTAAAGCATGGTTATATGTTCTTCCCATCATCGTAGTGTTCATCACAATTGGAACATGTATTGTTGATTTCGGATCCCCTAAAAGATCGCATTCAACACAGAAATATCACATTAATTCTATTGATAGCTTAGAATCTAATGAGGATAGGTAGTAAACAAGTCCAACAGGTTTCAATCTCTCGGGCATTTTCGTCAAAATCATTGTAGATATATATTAATAATTTACATGGTCCCTGCTTTTGAATTACTGCTTCCAAGCTAGTGTTGTCAAAAATGTAAGCCATCTATGGGAAAAACTCTAGTTTCCATTTGATACTGCCGTATGGGCGCCGAATGAATTCGGCGTTACTATCGTTCTGGCCTTGCTTCTGGCTTTGTTTATAGCATTTGTTCAATTACATAATAGTTAATAATATCTAAGCACCTTTTTATAATGCTCAATGAGAATAAGCGCACAAGCCTATCCTGATTAAATCAATCACAGAATCCTGCAAATGTTGCTTTGAGACTTTGTAACGCCGAATTCATTCGGCGAACCGCCAGGGCCTGAACCTGCAATTCGAAAAAGAAGGTCAAAGATATTTAGATGTGAAAAAGTGGCTTCCCTGCTTCTAAGTTACTGTTGCCCGGCTAGTGTTGTCAAAAATCAAAACCATCATTGGAAATACTGTAGTCTCCGTTGATACTGACGTATGGATGCCGAATGAATTCGGCGTTACCAGAGCCATGGCTCTAAGGCGGCTTGGCAGATGCAACCGAAAAAGATGATGTGCAACATGGGGAATATGGTTATCTTAGGAAGAATAGGGTTTGGAGAAATGCCATATCGAAATAAAGAAATGGCTTCGTTGGAGAAGGCTGACTTTAAATTTTTGGTCAAAAAGTGAATTGGAAAACCAGGTTAATACAGATCCGTACTAGTACTATCCAGTATACCGGCTGGATCCTTTTCTTTTATGCTATCACCCATTTGTTAAATCATGCGCTGGGTATACTTGGACTGGGACCATTGGAGCAAGGTCGACTTATTTTTATTGGTTTTTGGCGATTTGGTGTCCTGGAATGGCTGGTGATCAGTAGTGCTGTTCTTCATTTTTTAATGGTACTACATAAACTCTTCTTTAAAAAGACCTTCAGAGGACTTCATCGTGCAGAATGGATACAGATTATACTGGGGTTTCTGATTGCCGTGACATTGACTCATCATATCATGGAGACGAAAATAGCTTCTGAGTTATTTGATGTCACAGATTCCTACACATATTATTTGTATTGGTCGCCGGGGTATTCTATTTGGATCTTTATTTCAACTCTTATCATCATTTGGTGGCATGGCACCATCGGTATGCGATACTTCCTACAGCAGAAAAGTTGGTACTCACAATGGAGTGTATGGCTTTCTGGTCTGGCAGTAGGACTCCCCATCCTTGCGATTGCGGGTATTGTAAACGCACAACAAGAAGTCGATCGGCTGGCTCAAATGCTACAGATTCAAAGTAATCCACAAGGAGTAGACCTGTATCAATGGGAAGAAAGCTGGACCTATACTTTTACCGGACTATACGTACTTTTTGTTTTGATATTTTTTGCCATCCGCAAGGTGCTTTGGTACCTCAATAAAAGGCATCGCGGCATTGATGTAAAGTATCTTGAAGGTACCGTTGTAAAAATGATGCCCGGAGCCTCACTGCTGGAAGCGAGTCTGCAGGCCAGGATTCCACATGCCCATGTATGCGGAGGTCGAGGTCGATGTTCTACCTGTCGTGTCGAGATCATCACCGGGATGGAACACCTACCACCACCTTCTCCAGCCGAGTCAGAACTCTTAGCCCGGATCCGGGGAAGTCATTCGATGCGATTAGCTTGTCAGACACGACCTCATAAATCTGTCACCGTGCATCCATTGCTGCTGCCCAATGTATCACTAAATCAGTCACTATGGGATAAGAAAAACTATAGCGGTACTGACTGTGATGTAGCCATCCTGTTTGCAGACCTACGGGGTTTCACCAGTATGTCCGAAAACAAACTGCCTTATGATGTAGTCTTTGTTCTCAATCAATATTTCCAATTTATGGGTCATGCCGTGGAAAGTCAGGGTGGTAGAATTGATAAATTTATCGGTGATGCGATCATGGCGGTTTTTGGACACGACTGTCCTCTAGCCGTCGCCTGTCAACAATCTATTGCGGCTGCGCGTAGTATGCGATTGCAACTGGATCGGCTTAATAATCAATTAAAAGATGAATTGTCGGTGCCATTAAGTATGGGATTTGGCATCCACTGTGGTCGAGTCATCATTGGGGAAATGGGATATAAGGATTCTTTTAATCTGGTAGCTATCGGTGATGCGACGAACACTGCATCCCGGCTGGAAGGGCTCACCAAGGAATATGCTTGTGAACTCATTATTTCTGAAGATGCTGCGCATCAGTCAGGTATCCTTGTCAACAATCTGGAAAGACATGAGCGCGAGATCCGAGGCAGACAGAAGTCGATGGCTTTCTATGTAGTCAAAGAAGTAAAAAGTCTTCAGAATATGACAAATCTCCAGGAGGTATCGGGTAAAACGGGATAACCTCCTTGTTATGATCGAGTATTTCTGGCAGTTATTATCCCATGTATCTCCTGTGCTTTTAGTTTCAACCCGGATAATGCATTAGACTTTCTATTGCGAGCCAAAGCTACTGCAAATACGGGCACATAAGCACTTTTTGATTCTCACCATAATGGTGACTATGTTTGCGAGTCAAAAAGTACTTGGAGCGCCCGTCTTTATTGTATCTTTTGCTCTCATGACGAAACCCTACTACATAATCCGGGTTCAAGTCTATCGATAATCATCGTTGATTTGGAGACCTTTCACCTGGTATACCACTATATCCTATTCATGAAAGGCATAGCCTGACCCTGACTTGTGGAAGGCACAACAAATTTTCCCTAACTTCAGCAAATCAGGCCCAGAGATCATCACGTTTACCGCACTCAGATCATAGAATTTATCAACCAAATGAACCTCCATAGGTATGAAGAAAATAAGTAGAGAAGACTTTATAAAAACTGGCTCTCTTGCACTACTAGCCGCCTTTAATCCTCCCAGTCTAATCGGGAAGATAACCAAACAAGCAGATTCAATTGATGAAGAAATGATGCATCGTCTCGTCAAGTCCAACGACCAATCCGTGGAAAGATTATTGGAGACACTTTCTTCTACCATTGACAGGCCCTATTATCGCGGCCTGAGTTCGTCCTTTGCCATGTTTGCGGCTGCATTTTCACATCCCGAGTCAAAGCACTTTGAATCAGAAGATGTTATAAAAGGTATGCATGCCACTATTGATAAACTACTAGGGTATCAGTATCCAGATGGCACACTGGATTCGGGGGGAAATAGAAAATCACCACCCGACACGGCATTTCTCCTGGATTCTCTCTGCCCTGCAGCCACAATACTTAAAGAAAAAGAATCTGATAAAGCAGAAGATGTCGAAAAGAAACTCGATAAATTCTTGCTGGCAGCTGGTGAAGGTATCCGAATGGGAGGCGTACATACCCCGAATCATCGATGGGAAATATGTAAGGTTTTGGCAAAGCTCTACAAATTATATGGAGACAGAAGATATGTCGACAGGATAGACGAATGGCTGGCGGAAGGCATTTATCAAAATGCAGATGGAAATTATCCGGAGCGCAGTAGAAATTATGCCGTTGTTGAAAATGAGGCTTTCATTGCCCTCGGCGAAATATTAGATCGACCAGAGCTGCATGCTATAGTTTCGAAAAATCTAACTGCCACTTATTATTATATAGAAGACGATGGGGAGATGGTTTGCCTTGATTCGAGAAGACAAGATCAATTCAATCCCATATCGAGTTTACGAACGTATTTTACCTACCGGTATATGGCAATCCATGAAAACAATGATTTATTTGCATCGATCACAAGGGAAATTGAAAACCTAGATAATTTTGAAGGAAGCGTCCTAAACAGATCCCTCCATCGATTCATGGCTAGTGATGTATTAAAAAAGAAAATGCCCAGGGGTCTAGAATTACCTCAAAACTATACCAAACATCTGGTAGCATCCGATCTGGTCCGAATAAAGAGAGGAAATGTCAGCGTTTCTATATTTGGTGGCAATGACTTACCGCTGACAGTGGCATCAGGAAGATCATGTAATCCTACTTTTTTCACCTTCAGAAAAGGATCTGCCATCCTGGAATATGCCAGGCTTTCCACCTCATTTTTCAATACTGGGTACGTGAGAGGTGATGGCCTTAAAAAGGAAGACAACAAGTATGAATTATTTGAAAAGAAAGAGGCCTACTACTATCATCCGATGCCCAAAGACAAACGAAATGAAAAAGGTGATTATAAACTAAGCCCTTCCCTGGATGCAAGATTTTGGAGTAAAATGGACTTTGAGTCCAGACCCAAAACCACGGTGACGCAAGAATCCAAAATTGTAATTGAGGAAGTCGATGATTCTTTTGTGATGCATATTGAAGTGACGGGTGTGGCTAATGTCGCTGTCACTCTCGATTTATGCTTTAGAGACGGTGGTACACTTGAAGGTGCCACACAGGGAGATGATGAAAAAGACTTCTTCCTTGATGCTGGTCATGCAAAATATTCTGTGGGAAATGACACGATTGAAATTGGTCCAGGAAAAAAAGAACATACCAGTATCCATCGCTTAGATGGAGAGGTTTATTCAACACATTTTGGATCTATAAAAGGCAAGGGTCAGCATCTATACATCACCGGTATTGTACCTTTTAAGCATTCCATTACGATTAAATAGAGAATCTGCTGCAAGAGAAATCATATACCAGATTATAATAGGAAGTTCCAGCTAATGGGTCTTTGTTCATAAGTTATCGGGCTAGGTTGGCGCCCGAATGAATTCGACATTACTTTAGTCTTGCGTTGATGTTCATTTTCTGGTGGCACATCTTCAAAAATCAAGGTTATAGTTGAAAATACTACAATCTCCGATAACACCAACGTTCCTGGCGCCGAATGAATTCGGCGTTACCTTTGGTCCCGGCTTTGTTTTTAACTCAATACACCTTTCAATACATACATCCAAACATATGACGATCAATGCTAATCATGAAGTATTCCCTGACCATGAACTGAGCTAACCTTAGAGATTAGCCCTCTATATATATTTCTCCCGATCTTGAAGATTTAAGAGTGATGCCAGAACAAAAACTATTGTACCCACGGATAAGAAGACTCTATTTTTCCAAATGACCTGTTGAAACGCTAATTGCGTGTATTCGCCAGGGCTGTCAAATGGGTTTAAAAAAATATCCCACATTGAGTTCTCCAATATCTCGCTAAATATACTGATGAAAAAAGCAAAGATAACCATAACTACCGCAGTGGCGTTTCCATTTTTTATTTTCGTAGACAACGCAAAGGCCAAACTTCCCAAAAAGCATACGGGATAGATTAACTGACCAGCTAGTAGTACTGGATTGATGGGATATAATAGATAAGAACCTAATGCGGCGAATAAGATGAGCATTACAAAAACTAAGGTATAAATCAAAATCAACCGTACTAGCCATACCTTATATCTATAGTTGGGAATACCAAACAATATCTCCAGCATGCGGGCATCATCATCGCGTTGTATACCAAAGACCACGGGATAAAAAATCAGTAGTAAGGCCGGGAAAAAAGTAATATCGTACAAAAATGCAATATTAATTTCTGTATTGTCATACACGCTGATCACCATGAAAAACGCATAGAAAGCAATGGCAGCCAAGAGAAAAAGAAAAAATCGCCCCGCAAAAACAATTTTCAGGTTGTAGCGGACAATCCTACTGACGAGAACAAGTGAACTAATCATAGACTTCCGCTTTGATATTTTTCAATAAGCACAAATATGCATCCTCTAGGACGGGTTCGACCCGCAGTGCAGATTCGTATGGCTTTTTCTGGGATATGCATCGCACTCTAATCTTTTCCCCTTCTTTCACATGATTGACAATAACCTGTTCATCACTCACATGACTAAATTCTTCAGTAGAAATGAGATATTCCCAAATGAGTCCCTCGGCCAGATCTACCATTTCCAAAGGCGAACCCTGGTATTTGACCTCACCCTTATCGATTACAGCTAACTGGTTGCAGGAACTGGCAATATCTTCAATAATGTGGGTCGAAAACAGCACAATTCTCTCTCTACTTAGCTCCACCAATAGATTTCTAAAACGAATCCTTTCTCTTGGATCCAGGCCTGCCGTAGGTTCATCCACGACCAGGATACGAGGCAGATGTAAAAGTATTTCGGCAATGCCAATCCGTTGTTTCATACCACCGGAAAAGGAACCTATTTTTTCATTTCTACGATCTAACATATTGACGGCTCCCAGGACATATTTAAGTCGTTCTTCACGAACCTGAAGGTTGGTAATCCCCTTTAGAATAGCCTGATAATCGAGATAATTCCAGGCCGACATATTTTCATAGCTACCAAACGCCTGCGGTAAATAACCTATCAGGCCTTGAAGCTCCTCTCTTTTCTCCTGCGTATCAATTCCGTTGATCCAAATCTTACCATAACTCTGCTCAAAAATCCCGCTGATAATTCTCATCAAGGTCGACTTGCCTGCTCCGTTGGGACCCAATAAACCATACATTCCGGTACCAATATCCAGTGAAATACCACTCAGGGCTTTAAATGGAGTTTGTCGCTTTCCTACAAATGGAATCTGGAGAATGGTCCGATAGTAAAATCTTCTAAGTCTCCACTTAATGCGCTCAATTTTCAAATCATTCCTGTAAAAATAGTCGGACGATTGTCGAATAAATAGGAATAAATACCATAGTACTCCAAGCGTAAATGCAAAACCCCATCCATCCCACTTTGGACTGACCATTATCAATAAAATGGCCGGGCTTACCCAAAAAACCAGATTATCTAGGATGGAAAGAACACGCTTCCTCCATTTACCGGAATACGTCATTAGTTTAGTTGCAATGGGTCTCCAAATGGCCAGAATCTGTAAATAAACAGCCACGACCATTATCATAATCCAAAATCCACTCACCAGATAATCAAAACAGAACCATATCAAAAAGGCAAGCAAAGGCAATTGCCAAATCAGATCCTTCAGGATGCCTCCCCATGAACTATTATTACTAAGTCCCGTGGCAGATACAGTAGAATC